>JALHUO010000048.1 GCA_022866545.1 Dehalococcoidia bacterium
CCGCCAGAAGCGAAGAGAGGAACTGGACTCGCCCATAACTGTTATCAAAGGCATCGCCCTCAGCGTAGCTAATAAATTCGCTAAGCTTAATGTAAGAACAGTGCACGATCTACTTTATTTCTTCCCCAGACGCTATGTCGATTACAGCCGGAGAAAACCCATCTCGGAACTTATAGAAGGGGAAGAGCAAACTATCATAGGCACAATCTGGCAAGCCAGAGTGGCTACTCTGGGTAACCGGCGCGGCACAGAGGCAATTGTCGGCGACGAGACAGGAAACATCAGAGTGGTCTGGTTTAATCAACCCTACCTGGCAAAAAGCTTCCGTACTAATGCCCGAATAGTACTTAGCGGTACAGTTAGCATATTCAAAGGGCACAAGGTATTCGAATCCCCGGAATGGGAATTGCTGGGAGATAAAGAACTGATTCACACCGGGCGCCTGGTCCCCGTCTATCCCCTTACCCAAGGCTTATATCCCCGGCAAGTAAGGAAATGGACCAAGGAGACTGTTGATGACTATGTCTGGCAATTGAGCGATTTTTTGCCCTCGGAGATTAAGACCCGCTGCCAATTATTAGACCTCCCCACCGCAATCGCTCAAATTCACTACCCCGATGACCAGACAATGGCGGGAAGGGCAAGAGAGAGGTTATCTTTCGACGAGCTATTTCTTCTTCAATTAGGCGTGCTGGCTAGAAAGCGAGATTGGCAGGAAGGTCAACCGGGTAATGCCTTTCATGTAGACCAGGAAGTTATTAGCAGATTTTTAAAGTGCTTGCCTTTCACTTTGACCCAGGCACAGGAGCGAGTGTTGCAGGAAATTTTGACCGACCTCAAACAAGCAAAGGCCATGTCCCGTCTTCTTCAAGGAGAGGTAGGCAGCGGCAAAACCGTAATTGCGACCCTGGCTCTCTTGATAGCGGCGGCCAACGGTTACCAGGGGGCGTTAATGGCGCCCACCGAGGTCTTAGCTGAGCAACATTACACCAATATCTGTAACTATCTGTCCCAGGCCAGCACCCAGGAACCTTGTTCCGAGCTGGGCGAAGGAACTATGAGATGCTACACAGGATTTCTCTCCAGGCCACTTACCATCGCTTTGCTCATCGGGAGCCTCAGCAGCGCTGAGAAAGAAAGCCTGCACGGTAAAATTAAGCAAGGTAAAGCGGACATTGTTGTCGGCACCCATGCCCTTATTCAAAAGGAGGTAGAATTTAACAAATTAGGGTTGGCGGTGATAGATGAGCAACACCGCTTTGGCGTGTTACAGCGCTCCGCCCTGCGGCAAAAGGGGTTTAACCCTCATGTTCTGGTCATGACAGCCACACCTATTCCTCGGACTATGGCGCTGACGCTCTATGGGGACCTTGACCTTTCGGTTATTGATGAGTTGCCGCCGGGACGACAGGTAGTGAAAACAAAGTGCCTCGAACCACAAGATAGGGAGAAAGCTTACAGCTTCCTCCATCGCCAGGTCAGCAATGGCCGGCAAGCTTTCATCATCTGCCCCTTAATTGAGGAATCCGAAATACTGGAGGCAAAAGCCGCCACAACGGAATATGAGAGACTATCCCGAGAGGTTTTCCCGGATTTAAAATTGGGATTACTCCATGGTCAAATGCCTGGTACTGAGAAAGAGGAGGTAATGCGCCATTTTCGAGCCGGGGAGCTTGATATTTTAGTGTCAACCTCGGTAGTGGAGGTGGGCATTGACGTACCTAGAGCCTCTGTCATGATGGTAGAGGGTGCTGAACGCTTTGGCTTATCTCAGCTCCACCAATTTAGGGGACGTGTGGGGCGAGATAAAGAACAGGGCTATTGCCTGCTTATCCCGGAAAAGATTTCACCGGAAGCAAGGGAGCGCCTCCGGCTGATGGAGAAGGTTCATAATGGCTTCGCCCTGGCTGAGAAAGACTTAGAGCTACGAGGTCCTGGGGAATTTTTCGGCACCCATCAGAGCGGCCTGCCCGACCTCAAACTTGCCAAGCTAACCGATTTACGCAGTCTGGAGTTAGCTCGGAAAGAGGCAATAACTCTTTTTCAAAAAGACCCCAATTTAAAGAAGGCCGAACATCAACCTTTATGTCAACAATTGAGCCAAGCATGGTCTAAAGGGGCTGAATGGAGCTAACATGATCAAGCAAGAACTAGCCAGATGTTTGCAGCAAGCTGTATTGAAGGCGCAGCAAGAAGGTGCCTTGGCTTCAGCCTCTTTGCCCGAGGTGCTTATAGAACATCCTCAAAATCCTGAACACGGAGATTTTGCTTCAGGCCTCCCTTTGAGGCTGGCTCGGGCTGTGAGGATGTCCCCCATGGCGATAGCCGAAAAGGTCTCTGAGCATATAGTACCACCGCCCCAAATTGACAAGTTTTGGGTTGCTCCTCCAGGCTTCATCAACTTCACCTTGCGGGAGGGCTGGCTGAGTACGGAGGTGGAATCCATCTTAGCTGCTGGTGAATCATATGGTGATATTGACCTCGGCAAAGGTAAGCGTGTCCAACTGGAATTCGTTAGTGTCAACCCCACCGGACCTCTTCACGTAGGTCATGGCCGTGGTGCCGTTTTAGGCAGTACTC
>JALHUO010000049.1 GCA_022866545.1 Dehalococcoidia bacterium
TGAGATTGCCACGCCCCGACAAGTCAGGGCTCGCAATGACATCCCCCTCTGTCTTTGCGAGGCACGGCAGTGCCGAAGCAATCTCCTGGACGGGCACCCTAATCCTTGACACTTTGACGAAATATGGGTAAGATGGGCTTGAATTTTGGCAAGGGTGAATTATCACGTTTGCTGCTTAGCTACAAATCCAGTCTGTAACAATATTCTGTAATTAAGATGGAGGTAAGATAATGACGCAGGATCCCAACAAAGCCATATATGAAGCCAGACCGTGGACAAAATGGTATCTGGAAGGTGTGCCCAAGGATATTAAAATCGAGGAGAGGTCCGTGGTGGACACCTTCAATGAGGCTACAGACAAATGGAAGGACAAGACCGCCATAGTGTTCTATGGTAGAAAGATGAACTACAAGGAGCTCCGGGAGCAGGTTGACAGGTTTGCTGCGGCGCTAGCTGATTTGGGCGTCAAGAAAGGAGACAAGATCGCCCTCCTGCTGCTCAATTCGCCGCAGTTCATCATAGCTTATTTCGGAGCCCTGAAAGCCGGAGCTACCTTGACGGCAATCAGCCCTGTTTATGTCAGCCCGGAAATCAAGTACCAGATTGAAGACAGCGGGGCGAGAATGCTTGTTTGCCTGGATATTCTTTATGATAATGTGGAAAAAAGCGGAGTTAAGCTGGACGCTGTCATACTGACCAGCATCAGCGAATACCTGCCTTCAATGAAGAAGTTTCTGGGCAGCACTGTGCTCCGGGCTGTTTATCAGAAGATGGCCGCCCCGCCTGTGGAAATATTTCAAAGAGAGGGATTTTATCGATTCCAGGAGTTGCTTAAGAAATATCCCCCGAATCCGCCCGATATCAAGTTCAATATTAGAGAGGACATAGTCACTCTTCCCTATACTGGAGGGACGACCGGCAGGCCCAAAGGCGCCAAGATAACTCATTACAATTTTGCCGCCGCTCGACAGATGGCCAACAAATTCTGGGGTAATATCGTACAGGAAGGGAAAGAAACCGTAATAGCTTATTTGCCTTTCTATCACATCTACGGACAAGCAGTGGTCATGATGGGAGGATTGACCGAGGGCTACACCTCAATACTGATCACCACTCCTGATCCCGACGACATCCTGAGCGCAATAGAAAGCCACAAAGGGACTATTTTCTACAGCGTTCCCGCCCTGTATGAATATCTCAAAGACTATGAAAAGACCAACAGAGTAAATTGGAAGCACATAAAAGTCCTTATCTCCGGTGCTGATGCTCTTCTCGAGGACACCGCCCGGGGCTGGGAAAAGCGGACTGGCGCTAGAATCCACGAGGGCTGGGGAATGACCGAGACGACCTCGGTCGGTATTGTCAATCCCTACGGCAGGGCGAAAATCGGTTCCTTCGGTGTGCCTATGCCTGGTACTGTGGCGGGCATAGTGGAGACGGAGGGCACCAAGTTCCTTCCCGTTGGGGAAACAGGCGAATTGGTAGTCAAAGGACCCCATCTCTTCGCGGGATACTGGGGGAAACCGGAAGCAACCAAGGAAGTGTTTGTGCAAATCGACGGTGAGACCTGGCTGCGCACCGGCGACCTGGCAAAGATGGATGAAGAAGGCTATTTCTACTTCTACGATAGGAAGAAGGACATGATTAAATACAAGGGCCTGCAGGTATTTGCCAGGGAGGTGGAGGAAGTAATCGCTTCTCATCCTCAGGTCAAGGAAGCCGGCGTCATCGGTGTCCCCGACCCTGAGGTCGGCGAGAGAGTTAAAGCTATCGTCGTTCTTGAGTCGGAAGCCAGAGGGAAAGTGTCGGAAGAAGACATTATGAAGTATTGCGCTGGGAAGCTGGCTGGTTACATGGTACCCAAAATAATCGAGTTCCGGGGCGAGGTGCCCAAGACAGACATCGGCAAGGTATCCCGCCGCGAGCTGAGAGAGGAGTAGCTATAGAATGGCGCCATTTTTCGAAGTAGAAAATCTGACCAAGCGTTTTGGCGGACTGGTTGCCGTCAACAATGTTAGCTTCCAAATAGGCCGGGACGAAATCGTGGGCCTGATTGGGCCCAATGGTTCCGGGAAGACCACCCTGGTGCGGTGCGTAATCGGCATATTTAAGCCTGAGTCCGGAAAGGTCCGATTTAAAGGCGAGGACATAACCGGATGGCGTCCCTGGAAGATTGTCCAGAGAGGGCTCGTCGGGACTTTTCAGGTAGTCAAGCCATTCCGTCACCTGCCTATTATCGCCAATGTCATGGTCGGTTGCCTCTGCCCGCGGATAACCAAGGGGGGCGAATGGACCAAGACCACCGCAGTGAAGGCACGCGATGCCCTGGAGTTCGTGGGCATCGCTGACCGGGCGCTTGAGCCAGCCTCCACCCTGTCTCACGGGGACTTGAAACGGCTGGAAGTGGCCAGGGCCATTGCTACGGAGCCCGAACTCCTTATCCTCGATGAGCCCTTCGGGGGACTTAATCCCGCCGAGACAGAGCTTGTCGCCAAATCCATGAAAAGATTGCACAAAGGAGGTCGGTTCGGCAGGCTTCACAGTGAAGGGCCGGCTATGCTGATAATCGAGCACAAGCTGAGTGAACTTATGAAGATAGTTGACCGGGTGGTTGTCCTCAATTATGGAGAAATCATCACCCAGGGTACGCCCCAGGAAATAGTCAAAAACCCCGCCGTTATCGAAGCCTATACCGGCAAGGAGGTGCTCATTGCTTGAGGTAAAGAACGTAAGGGTAAAGTACGATACAGCTACCATCCTGGATGACGCCAGCCTGAACGTGGAGAAGGGTGAACTGGTGGGCCTGGTGGGCCCCAATGGGGCCGGCAAGACTACTCTGCTACGCGCTATCGCCGGTTTGATAAACTGGGATAGGGAAGTCCTCAGAGGCACCAGGAAGTCTGACGTAACCTTCGAAGGCACCATAGAGTTTGAAGGAGAAAGGATTGATAGGCTATCGGCATTTGGAGTCGCCAAGAAGGGTATCCAGCTCTGTCCACAAATGGGGCGACCTTTCCCCGAGATGTCGGTCAAGGATAATCTGCTCGCCGGAGCTTACCTGTGCAAGAGTAGGAAAGAAGTCCAGCAGAGCCTGACCAGAGTCTATGAACTGTTTCCCAGGCTGAAGGAAAGGGAGAAACAGCTAGCCGGGACTTTGTCGGGCGGCGAACGGCAGATGCTGGCCGTTGGCCGCTCGCTCATGCGGCGTCCCAAGTTGATGCTGGTTGATGAGCCGTCAAGCGGGCTGGCGCCAAAAATAAAGGATGACCTGTTCAAGCGCGTTGAGGAGATTTACAAAGAACTGGGGGTCACTATACTCCTGGCTGAGCAGGATATCAGCTTTGCCTTCGCCCTCTCCAAGAGGAACTATGTCGTGTCGAGGGGGCATATCATCGCCCAGGGAACAGCCCAGGAATTGCTCAAGGACGAGACTATCAGGAAGACATACCTGGGCATGTAGCAACACCCCTCAGAATTTCTAAATCCAATCTACGCGGTCGCAGAAGGCCCTCCCGGTGTAGTGGCAGAATTTATCCCCGCCACTACAAAACTCAAATGTCAAAATCCAAATAACAATTGAAATCCAAATGCTTAAATGCCAAAACCACTCCTGTTTGTCCCTTGGATTTCGGGCTTGATTTGACATTGTTTAGCAGACGAGATTGCCACGCTTCGCTCGCAATGACAAAGAAGGAGGGGCTGGCAATGACGTTCCTTCATGTCTTTGCGAGGCACGGTAGTGCCGAAGCAATGCCCGTGTAGTGGCGGGGTTTATCCCCGCCCGCTCAGAAATCAGAATGACAAACCAAAACTCAAAGATTGTTTATGACTCTCTCCCCTTGCGGGAGAGAGTTGAGGAGAGGGGGAATTCACCCTCATCCTTGGATAGACTCAGGACAGGCTCTTAATCCTCTCCCCCTCGCCTGCTGGAGTCATACGGCGAGCGGGTCAAGGGAGAGGGATTTCATAGAAGATTGTACGGAAGGCTATGAAAGACCAACACAGTTTAGAGCTTGGGATTTCGATATTTGGATTTGTCTGGGACTTAGAGTTTGGAATCTGGCTCTACCAGTGCAGTTAACTATACCTCAGCGCAGAGAGGCACTACAGGCGCGGCATTGCTTGCGCCAGGCGACATTAGTCAGCTTGCAGCGGGGACACTCTCGCTCAATCTTATTCCTTATCCACACGGCAATCCCCTGTGGCATGAAAAGCAGGACCAATATCACTATGACAGGCAGAACGAGTAACCGGTACTGGGGGATAGGGCCCCGCAGAATCTCCACAAGCGGATACAGGGTGTAGACCCCGACCACTGATCCGTAAATGCTGACGATGCCACCAAAGACTACCCATATTATTGCCTGAAAGGACATGGGGAGGACGAGGGTGGAGGGACCGGCAACCTGCATGACATGAGCATATAAACCACCGGCAATTCCGGCAAAAAGGCCCCCGATGGCAAAAGCCAGCACCTTATATCTTATGGTATTTATTCCCAGAGCACGGGCGGCAATCTCGTCTTCCCGGATGGCATGGAAAATAAGACCGGTTCTTACATACCGGCTCCCGGCATCGGTGAGCTTCCACATTATCAACACCGCCACAGTCATCACTATCAGACATATATAGTATTCATCAAAACGCGTGGCGGCAAGACGTGGAATCTCCGTGATGCCGTGTTCGCCGCCGGTAATGTCTTTAAAGCTGAAGACTACTCCCAGCAGCATGAGAGGAAAGGCTAGCGTAAGCATTGACAGGTAAGGGCCTCTCAGCCTCAGGGCGGGAAAGCATGTGATCACTCCAGCCACTGTGGCGCACACAGCACCCAGTGGTATGGTCACCCACGGTTGCAGCAGGTGGACCACGGTGCCCGCGTCGCCTGGCTGCGTGACGTATTTCCACAGCAATGCCGAACCGTAGGCGCCAATGCCGAAGAACAGGGCGTGCCCGAAATTTACCTGTCCAGTATAGCCGGATAACACGTCCCAGCTCGCAGCAAAAATGGCGAATATGCTGCAGAAGGTGAGAACGAGCAGCCAGTAGTTGGAGAGATGGACAACTTGCGGAAGAATAAACAGGAAGACAAAGAAAATAACGGCGAGAAGCCGACCGGGGACCGGCAGCACACCAAACCGGAAACCCTTGAGCAGTCGTCCTAGCAGATTCACAGTCTCTCCTCTTCGAAGACTATGCCGAAAAGTCCTCCCGGTCTCACCACTAGTATTATGACCATGACCAACAGGACAAACACCGTCTTCAGGTAAGCACCAGATGGCAAGAACGAGACGACCAGATTCTCGACAAGTGCTATAATGAAAGCCCCGACGAAACTCCCCTTAATGTTCCCCAGCCCCCCTAGGATAACAACCACCATAACCATCATCAGTGGGTTCTGCCACATATGGGGGTAAATTGTCCATAATGGTGACACCACGATACCGGCCACTGCTGCCAGGGCCGTTGCTATGCCCATGGTTAGCGTCAGTGTCCTGGAAATGTTTATCCCCATCACGTTGGCAATCTCGGCGTCCTGCGCCGTTGTCCTGATGGCGAGACCTAGCTTGCTTCTGGACAACACTAGCCACAGGATGATAACGACTGCGGCCATCACGGCCAGTGACAGTAAATTCTGGTTGTAGATGGTGACACCCAATATGGTTGTTGTTCCCGGCATAATAGAGGGAGCCCCCAGAAAGATATTGCCAAAGAACAACACCATGATTTCCTGGAAAACCATGGCCAGGGCCATGGTTATCAGCAGGATAGCTACTGGGTGGTGGCGGACGCGGTTCAGAAGGAAGCGGTAGGCTAAGACACCCAAGAGCGTAACGGCAACTACCGTCACAACGACTGCTTGCCAAGCGCCCCAGCCACGTGCAAGCATGAAATAGTACATGCCGTAGGCTGCCAGCATGAAGAATGCCGTATGAGCCATGTTGATAACATGAGCCATGCCGAAGATAAGAGCAAAACCTGACGCCAGGAGGCCATACACACCGCCTTTGAA
>JALHUO010000050.1 GCA_022866545.1 Dehalococcoidia bacterium
GCATCGATGCCGCGCAAGGCTAACTGTTCCGCTGCTTCCAGAGAAGGCATGACGGTAGAGCCGATGCCTATTATCACCAGTTCTTCACCTTGCCTTATTATCTCAGCTTTGCCTATCGGAAGCTGGTGAAGCTCACCGGCCAGGGGAATGCCTGCTGCCTGACCCCGGGGATAGCGAATTGCCATCGGATGCTCTGTACTGATAGCGGTATAGAGCAGGTCTTGAAGTTCATTCCCGTCCTTGGGTGCACAGATAATCATATTAGGCATCAAGCCAAGGTAAGATAAATCAAATGTCCCTTGATGCGTTTTGCCATCCTCTCCGACAATGCCGCTGCGGTCAAGGGCAAAAATGACAGGCAGGTCAGGAAGACAAACATCGTGCAGCACCTGGTCGAAGGCACGCTGCAAGAAGGTGGAGTATATGGCTACAATGGGTATGAAGCCCTGGGTAGCTAGACCGGCGGCCAGGGTAACCGCATGCTGTTCAGAAATCCCGACATCATGGATGCGTTGAGGGAAATCCTTGACCAGAGAAGATAAGCTATTGCCTTCAACCATGGCAGCGCTTATCACTACCAACCTGGGATTGTCTCTCAGCAGTCCTCGGACAGTCCGGGCAAATATTTGACTATAAGTAGGTATTGTGTCCGCACCTGCGTCCTTGGGAGATAGACCGTGGAAATGAGATGGATTGTCCTCCGCTGGTCTGTAGCCCTTGCCCTTCGTGGTCAAGACATGGACGATGACCGGCTTGTAGTAACTCCTGGCTTGAGTCAAAGCAGTCTCCAATTCAGCAATGTTATGACCATCTATGGGACCCAGGTAAGTGAATCCAAGCTGTTCCCATATCACACCGGGCATGACCACCGCTTTTGCTCCTGCCTTGAGACGGCGCAATGTCTCCTGCAGTCTCTTCCCTCCGGGCAAAGGAGAGAGCAGCCGGTGGGTCTGTTTCTTGGCCTGTATATAGCTGTGGGTTGTCCGTACTACATTTAGATGCCTGGCCAGCGCTCCTACTGTGGGTGAAATGGACATGCCGTTGTCATTGAGCAGCACTATAAGTCTTGTATCCAAATGCCCGGCGTGGTTCATGGCTTCGTAGGTCATGCCACAGGTGAGACATCCGTCGCCGATGACAGCTACCACGTGGTAGTCGCCTCCACTAAGATCCCGGGTCAGCGCCATGCCCAGAGCCGCTGAAATGGATGTGCCGCCATGTCCGGTAGTGAAAACGTCGTGAGGACTTTCCTCTCTATCAGGGAATCCCGACAACCCGTGGTATTGGCGAAGGGAAGGAAATTGCTTCTTTCTTCCCGTTAGTAGCTTATGAACATAGCTTTGGTGTCCCACATCCCAGATTATTTTGTCTTTTGGACTATCGAATATCCGGTGTAGCGCAACAGTGAGTTCGACTGCTCCCAGATTGGATGCCAGATGCCCGCCGTTTTCACCAACTCTGCCTATCAATAGTTCCCTGAGTTCAGAACAGAGTTGGCCCAGTTCATCTTGGTCTAGTCTCTTGACGTCGCTGGGGTTGTCTATCTTATCCAGTATCTTAGACACCACACTCTCCCACTTTCGATTATAGCAAATTCTACTCCGCTTGCATGCTCTTAGTACTAGAGTTGTTGGACTAGATCCGCAACAGACGAAGAAATATGCCTTTGAATCCGCCTACCTCTCTTTTGATAGCAGCATAGCCCGTCTCGCCAAGCATCAAGTTGCGTAGAGCCGTCCACACTCCATCACTCTGGTTAAGCATTCCAAACGCCAGATGAGGGAAGCGGACAAAGAACTTTGATAGCGTACGCGCCATTCTCAATTCGGACATTATCTTCCTCTCCACAATCTCCTGGTAATCCTGCAATCCGACTTTGCCCCTCACCAGAGAGTCTTCGATAACTGGTGCGGCAAGTTGGGCACTCAGGATAGCGTTGTAAATCCCTTCTCCTGTTAATGGGTCGGCAAGCCCGGCCGCATCCCCCAGGAGCAAGGCTCTATTTTGCCAAACAAGCCTCCCTTTCGTGCATGTTGGTATCAAGTGGCTGCCGGACCTGGTGATAGCATAGTTGCCGATATTCAGTGAGTTCAAGAACTTCTGATGATAGTGCTTCAAATGTCTGGTCTTGGAGCTAAGACATCCCACCCCAATCGAAAGATGGTCTCGCTTGGGGAATACCCAGGCGTAGCCTCCGGGAATGCATCCTAGGTCTATCTGAATCCGCGTCTTCCATTTTGCCAGCTCTTCGTCGGGCACAACAATTTCTGACTCTATTGCTACGAGATATCTTATGTCCCTACCGATCCCTAGCTCTCTAGCTACTGCGCTATTGGCCCCATCCGCCCCGACCACAAGTGGGGAGCGAAAAATCCTGTCAGCAGTAGAAACCTCAACCCAATCACCATCCACCTGTACTTGCGTTATCTTCTGACCATCAATAAGCATAGCTCCCAGCTGTTGCGCCTTCTTCACCAAGAAATGGTCAAATACATCACGCATCACAGTATGGATAAGTGGCTGAGAATGCTGCCCCAGATAAGGACTGCCCAAATTGAAAGTAAAGCTAACCTTATGAATTACGTCTTCTACCACCTCGGAGATGTCAAAATCTAGAAGTTTGGCCGCCTTGCTGGTGACTCCGCCGGCACAGCACTTATAGCGCGGCAGCCTCTCTTTTTCCAGAAGCAATACTCGAATTCCTTTCTTGGCTAGCTCGTAAGCCAGCGTTGCCCCAGCCGGCCCCGCACCAACAATAATCACGTCGTAACTTTGTTCCAACAGCAAGAAACCCATGGCACCGTAGCAGTCACAACTTACCTTCAATTATATCACGTGGGGCGTACATTCCTCTTTTTCGCGGTTTGTCATTCTCTCCCTTCAAATCTCGAACCGGGCCGGATCAGAGTGACCATCGAGTCAATTCGTGTGATTGGAAGACTGTTCTTTGGCTCAGATTCTGCCTTGTTCAACCACTTGACAGCCCATTGAAATACTGTTAGTCTTATAACAGTACATCGTTTAGGACCTATGAAAATAGGAACGGGACTATCGTTCACTAAGCCAGTGGCGCAAGGCCACGTAGGGCGCGGAGAAGCAATTAACTAGTCGTCTCAGCACTTACCTCCTTTTTCACATAAGCAACGGGAGCGATTCAAGCTCCCGTTGTGCCTTATTCAGGTGCTCTCAGGGATGTTGACAGAAGGTTGACTATTCTTTTACTATACTGTCATCAGATGAATAAAAGCAGGGGGGCGTGCACTATTGCACTCAATGAAGGCACCAGGGCGGCATAGAGCGATCGGTGAAACCGGTTCGCAAAGAACCGGATTCCTGTCCTGCAGAGGGAGGTAGTGGTAGAGACAGGTAGAAATTTGAGGCATTGACGCTTCCGCCACTCGTGACAGCCTGACTGGAATCGCGATCGATGACAACGCAAGCCAGGAGAAGTGGTTTATGGACATTGTATAGGATATCTGTTATTATAGAGTCGACACGAATGAGTAACACATCTGCGAATAATCAAAAGAGGTGAAAAATGAAGAAAGATTTGGAATCCCAACAGCTAGCTTTGAGATTGTGGCGCCAGTTGTACCGAACCTACACCTTGCTGAAGCAGTGCGAGGACCAGGTAATTGAGGAATATGAACTTACCACGGAGCAGTACGCAGTGCTCGTGAGCATATCGTACCTCGGCGAGCCTTCCAGAATAACTGACATAGCCCGGTGGCTTGAGCGTAGCACGAACAGCATCAGTATGATAATCGACCGTATGGTTAAAGGTGGCCTGGTCAAAAGGGCGAGGGACAAACGCGACCGCAGGGTGGTATATGTAAGCAAGACCAGCAAGGCGGAATCGCTCTTGGGACCAGCGAATATTGCTATGTTTGGAAGGATGCTGGAGATCTTGTCGCCGATACCAGACAAAGACAGACTCACTCTTTTGAATCTGCTGAGGGAAGTAGGATACGGGACAATGAAATGTGTCAAACCGGGGGTGGATATCGAAAAAGCTAAGAGAGACGAGGCCAAGCAAGCAGCCGGTATCGCGAAATGGCTGAGCGAATACAGTAAGCCCTTCGCTCCTAGAACCAAGCATCAGGGCGGTGAGAAGGGAAAGACCGGGAAGAAGACCAGATAACGAGGTCAATCGGCCCGACCTATGCTAATGGGCGAAGACTAGCTCCTTCAGTACCCAGTAATCCGGGAAGGCGGGACCGTACGCGCTCTACCTACCCACAGGTAATACGTCAGTTACTCCTGTCATTAGTGTTCTGCGCCCCGCTACGCGGTAAGATACCCATTGAGCGACAGATAGGTATGGGTGAACGATATGCTATATTATCTACTACAAGTCTAAAAAAGTTGGCAAGGAATTGTCAGGTCGGTTTTACGATGTCATCATAGTGGGGGCGGGCCCAGCCGGGAGCCATGCAGCCTACGTGTTAGCTTCGTCAGGCTATAGTGTCGCTGTTTTTGAAGAAAAAAGTGCGCCAGGACTGAATGTGTGTTGTACGGGAATAATCAGCACCGAGTGTTTTCATGCCTTGGGTCTTGACGCGGATGTGATAGTGGGCCAGGCAAGGTCGGCCAAGTTCTTCTCGCCTTCGGGAAGATGCTTGAGATTGGAGGCTGCGGGGGTTCAGGCATACATTGTTGACCGGCTTCTACTTGACAAAGCGATAGCTTCGAAAGCTCAATCCCAGGGTGCACAATATTTCTTCTGTTCGCCAGTGACTGACATTATTCCAGGCAGAGATACCATACAGGCTGAAACTGGTTTCTCAGAAACCAGACAGGTATTCAATGCTAGAGCCGTGGTTCTGGCCAACGGGTTCAGGCCCAAGCTACCCCGGAAGCTAGGTCTGGGTAGAATCAAGAACTTCCTTGTCGGCGCTCAGACCGAGATTGGCGTGAAACACATCGATGAGACCGAAATATACTTCGGTCAAGAAATAGCACCGGGTTCATTTGCGTGGCTTGTACCGACCTCAGCAAGTAGAGCATACGTTGGCCTTTTGGCAATATCTCAGGCTAAGCTACACCTGCAGAAATTCCTGAACACTCTCTTTTGCCAGGGCAGAAGCACAAGTCAGGAGGTGGAAATCAGGCAAAAGGTTGTTCCGCTTGGGACTTTGACTCGCAGCTATGGAGATAGGATACTGGTAGTTGGAGATGCCGCCGGACAAGTAAAACCGACCAGTGGTGGAGGAATATATTTTGGCCATCTTGGTGCGCAGATCGCAGCCGAGGTGCTTGCTGAGGCCCTCCATAGCGATAATCTGACTGCCAACCATCTTTCGAGCTACCAGAAGCAGTGGAGGGCGAAAATGGGCCAGGAACTGTCCCGTGGGTATTGGCTCAGATGGGCTTGTGCCAAACTAAGCGACCACCAAATTGAGAGAGTATTTGACGTGTTTGATTCTAATGGCACAGCTGAGGCTTTGCTGAACTCAGACAATTTCTCCTTTGACTGGCACAGCGGGCTAATTTTGACTGGCCTGAGACATAACTCCGCCTATCCCTTGCTGAAAATCAAGCATCTCTTCTCTCGTGAGGTCAGTTCATGACTCAAGGAAATTATCCTCCTCAGCATGTAGCCATTATCATGGACGGCAATGGCCGGTGGGCAAAGAAACGTGGTTTACCCAGGCTTGTCGGACACAATGCTGGCGGTGAGAATATTCGCCCGGTGGTGAAGCTGTTTGCCAACTACGGAGTGAAATACCTGACCCTTTATATGTTCTCCACCGAGAACTGGAACCGCCCCAAGTTAGAGGTCGCGGGCTTAATGAGCCTTCTAGGAAAAAAGATTGACCGGGAAACTCGGGCTTTTCATGAAGAGAATATTCGACTGCTACACGTGGGCAGACTAGACAGGCTGTCCCAGAAGCTAAGGGAAAAGGTGAGGGCAGCAGTTGAACTCACCAAAAACAACACCGGTCTTACGGTTTGTTTAGCCTTCGATTATGGCGGGCGTGATGAAATTCTCTATGCAGCCAGACGTATGGCCAGCGCTGGCATTCATGATGACAATATAGATGAGCCTGTGTTTGCCCGTTATCTATATAACCCTGACGTTCCCGACCCGGATTTAGTCATCCGCACTGGCGGTGAGAGCCGTCTGAGCAATTTTCTACTCTGGCAGGCTGCCTACAGTGAACTTTACTTCACTCCAGTATTGTGGCCTGATTTTGGTTCTAAGGATGTTGAGGAAGCGCTTTCTGAATATAAGCGCCGCCAGCGCCGCTTCGGCAAAGTGTGAGAAAGTTGGCAACCACCCAATGAAAAAAAGCGTCTCATTCGAGCCATTCGCTTTCTGTCATTGCGAGCCTCGACTTGTCGGGACGTGACAATCTCCGTAGCTAAACTCTAAATCCTAGTTTCCAGACTCTAAACAAATCGAAATATCGAAATTCAAATCCCGAAACTGTTTTGGTCATTCATATTTTGGATCTTGATACTGTTTGGGATTTACTGGTTTGAGTTTGGAATTTGACCCGGGGATTGCTTCGGCGCTGCGCTCCTCGCAATGACAAGGAGAGAAGACAGCCCACAACAACAATTCTAGTTGCTGGACGACCTCGGTCTCCACCTACACTATGCGGATAGAAATCCGCTGTCAACAGGTATGAGCGCTCCGTGAGCATAGCTGGACAAATCACTGGCCAGGACCACAGCAATACGAGCCACTTCGTCCGGCTGCCCGCCTCTTCTAAGGGGCAGCCTGGTGCTAAACAGTACGCCAGTTCTGACCAAGTTAAGTCGGAGCTGGGTGACTTCCTTGGCCACGGCCTTTGTTCCCGGAGTTATTATTCCTCCAGGTATGATGGCGTTTACTCGGAAACCGTGTTTGCCATATTCCTTGGCCAGAGACCTGGTCAGGGCAATGACTCCTGCCTTACTTATGCTATAAGAAGCCATGCCTTCTACGAAAGGCATAAGTGCCTCGATAGAGCCAATGTCGATGATGACTCCGCCTTTCTTGAGTCGTCTCTTTATCATATGCTGGCACGTCAGAAGAGTTGATTTCAGATTAATATCCATGACCTTGCTGAAGAAAGCCTCGTCTACTTCCAGGAAGTCCCTGAAGGGATATATCCCCGCATTGTTTACCAATATGTCAGGTTCCTTTCCTTCCAACTCTTCCCACAGGATGTTTATCTGTTCTTTTGAGGAAAGGTTGACCTTGTGAATGCCCATTCCCACTTTGAACTTTGAAAGTTCCTCAGCTACAACCTTCAGCCCCCGTTCGTTCATGTCCACAAATTCCAGATCCGCACCTGCCTCCGCAAATCTATAGGCCATTGCCTTCCCAATGCCAAGGGCCGGACCGGTTATCAGGGCCTTGTCACCTTTCAGGGAGATGAGTTCAGATAGAGGCACTAGCTCTTTCGCAGCAATTCTCTTGACCATTTGCGCATCCGCTATGTCACTCCTTCATTAATCATTATGGCATGTTCCAGGGGCGGTTCCCGGGTCAGTTTAATACGGATTTCAGAGCAGACTACAGCGATTATGTGTCCTCTGTCGTAGTATATAATTGAAGCGAAGTATGCCCCGGCATACTTAATTATTATGATCTCAATAGTTGTCCTATTGGTGGTCTTTGTCCTCATCGCCGTTCGGCAAATCGGCGGGTTCCGTCTTCAAATATGGCAGGCGATGTCGCTCGGAGCACTGGTTGTATTGGTCGCCGGACAAATCTCTCCGGCCGAAGCCCTTCGAGCAATCAATGTGGATGTCATACTCTTCCTGTTTGGCATGTTCGTGGTCGGCCAGGCACTGGAGGAGAGCGGTTACCTTTCTCACCTTTCATCCAGGCTGTTTCGACGAGCTAAAACGACGGACGGCCTGTTACTCTTGATACTGTTTGGTGCCGGGCTGTTGTCGGCTTTTCTGATGAATGACACACTGGCTATCATTGGCACCCCAGTGATGTTGGAGATTGCGCGAAAGACCGGTATCCGCGCAAAACTGCTGCTACTCTCGCTAGCTTTCTCCGTCACAATCGGCAGCGTGATGAGTCC
>JALHUO010000051.1 GCA_022866545.1 Dehalococcoidia bacterium
CCCGTGCCATCTTCTTCAGTATTTCTTGCGTTTCAGTAAATCTAAGATCCATGATTCCTCCTTATCGAAGCTTGGTTTATCTCATCCTGGGCAAGCCTAGGCCATACCAGGCGATGATGTTCCTTTGTATCTCGTTTGTTCCCATGGATACGGTAGTTATGAAATGCTCGTGGAACATCCTCTCCCATACCCCATCTAAAGGAGCCCATCGAGAAGTCTTGACTTGGCCATAAGGACCTAGAATGTCCGTAGCTAGAAAAGCAAAACGTTCGCCCAGTTCACTGAAGAAAATCTTACCTGCCGAGGCATCCATCAGGGACATTTCGTTTCTGTTCTGCAAATCGGCGACACGGTATGCCAGGGCGCGGGCCGCCTCTAATTGGCAGGCCACCTCAGCCAGCCGATTACGAACAAGCGGGTTCCTGGCCAGTGGCTGCCCGTGTCGTTTGGTTTTATTGCAGAATTCCACTAGGTCTTCTAGTCCGCGGATCATGGTCATGATTTCGTTTATGCCAGATCTCTCAAAACCGGCCAAGAGGTTTACAACAGCCCAGCCTTCGTGTTCTTGACCGACAATATTTTTGGCTGGCACATGAACATCGTCGAAATAGACCTCGCAATAAGGAGCGTGGCCATCGAGGTAAGGAATTGGCCTTATTGTTATCCCCGGCGTCTTCATATCGAGTAGAATGAAGGTCATGTTGTGATGCTTTTTGGCAGCCGGGTCTGTCTTGAATACGCCGAAGCCCCAGTCACCTTTGTGAGCGCCGGTGTTCCAGGTCTTCTGACCATTTATAACGTACTCGTCGCCCTTCTTGATTGCTGTTGTAGATAGAGAAGCGAGGTCTGAGCCGGCATTGGGTTCGCTCCATAGCTCACACCACATGACTTCTCCCCGGGCGATAGGTGGCAGGAATTTTCTCTTTATTTCTTCGCTTGCGGCCTGCAACAAGGTCGGGGCAAGCATTTGCACTCCAAAAATATCTACTCCGGGAGTGCCATAGTATCCCCTGGCTTCGGCAAAGAGGACGCGATCCATCATGTCGCCTTTGCCGCCATATTCCGGTGACCAACCCAGGGCAAGCCACCCCCTCTTGGCAAATTCCTTGGCACAATACAGATTGTATTCCCAACACTTGTCATCTTCGTAGATGGTCTCAAATCCCAGAAAGTTGGGTGGTCTTCTTTTTTCGAGTTCTTTACATACGTCATAGAACTCCTGTTTGCGAGCTTTTTGTTCGTCCGTGAGCGCAAGATCCATGTCTACCTCCTTTGAGTCTGAGAATATTGTGACTGGGCTGCTCGAATTTGCGCCTTATTTTAGTTTGTGTAGAAGAAATTGTCAAAAGGCTCATGGCAGTACGAGCCTCATAGCAGAAATTGAAAAGAGCGGAGTTCTGCCGCCATCGGCAGGGGCAAGGAGATCAGATCACACCCCTGGTGTGACTTGAAAGATCACGTTTGCTAAGCACGGGAATTGCCTCAGGGACTAGAAATCCCCACATAAGGAATACAGCCTCCCTGAAGACTGTCAGATAGGCTGTGCAGACAATTCGGGATTGATAACCACCGAGAATTGGCTGTTATTAATCCTAATTACACTATTTCCAGTCTGACTCTCTTGTCCTCTTTCGCTGCCTTTACTCGAAGTAATGTCCGTAGTGCCTGAGCTACGCGACCCTGTCTGCCAATAACTCTTCCCTTGTCATCGGGAGCAACCTCTAATTTCATTAGTAAGCCTTCATCAGTATTTTCCTCGGTGATCTTCACCGCATCAGGTGCTGCGACAATGGATTTGACAATGTATTCCAGCAGGTCTTTCATTTCGCCTCCTTAAATAGTTAGTTTTGGCCTGAGGTCGGCTTAACCTTATCCATAATGCCCAGTTTGCTGAGCAAGCTGCGCACCGTATCCGTCGGCTCCGCTCCATATCTAAGCCACTTCAAAGCTTTTTCTTCATCAATGGTGACAGCTGCGGGATCCGTCAAAGGATCGTAATGGCCGATAACCTCGATGAATTTGCCATCACGGGGAGAGCGGCTATCGGCTACTACCACTCGGTAGAATGGTCTGTTTCTCCTCCCCATACGGCGTAGTCTGATTTTAACCATTTTTCAGGGTGATTATCTCCTAAATGCCGGTGTTTGTCAATGGTTCTTGGCTCAGGCGGCATATTTTAGTCAATCCCAAAAAGTCTTGCGACTCTAACAAGGCTAGTTGTGGTACATATATCCCAATCCCCGTTTCCTCGCATGTACCTAGCATATTAAGGGCTTTTTGTATGACTTTGATGATTTACAATCAAAATGGAATGCTTTATAATCCAGGTTCTGTGATTCAAGATATGAAAGTGTATGCATTACACAGGTGGGACCTGACCGTTGCTCGAGCAATGGAAACGTAATTGAGCCTGGCGAAAAGGATGATAGTTGAAAACGAAGTCATCAACTCCCATTCCGTTGATGGTCAAGGGATGGCTCATCCCAGGAGGTGCAAGTAATGGATATAACACTGTTTGAAGTCTTCCGTACCGACTGGGCCACTACTTTTGAAAAGTATGCTTTGATTGCAGTCGTAGTAGTGGCTATAGGCGGCTTACTTTATGCCGCCTTTCTTAACCGCCAGATCATGAGGGAGTCGGAAGGGACAGAAAAAATGAAGCACCTTTCCTTGGCTATCCGCACTGGTGGCAATGCTTATCTTAAGCGGCAGTTCCGCACGATAATCGTAATCCTCTTCGTCTTAGCGGTGTTTGTATTCTTCACCGGGTGGTTCTCTCCGTCACAATACAACCCCAATTGGGTTATCGGTCTGGGTCGGGCTGGTGGCTTCTTGATTGGCGCTGTATTCTCCGCCCTAGTAGGCTATTTGGGGATGAATGTGGCAATGCGAGGCAATGTCAGGGTGGCTCAAGCTGCCCGCAGCAGTTTTGCCAAGGCTCTCAAGATAGGCTATCGCACCGGCACCGTAACCGGCATGCTCACCGACGGTCTTGGGCTTCTCGGTGGCACTGTACTCTTCATTATCTTCTTCAGGGACGCTCCCCTGGTGCTAATAGGCTTTGGTTTCGGCGGCACGCTACTGGCCCTGTTTATGCGTGTTGGTGGTGGCATTTATACCAAAGCTGCTGATGTCGGGGCTGACCTGGTGGGTAAGGTAGAAAAGGGCATTCCCGAGGATGACCCCCGAAATGCCGCGGTGATTGCTGACCAGGTCGGTGATAACGTGGGTGACTGTGCCGGAATGGCAGCCGATATCTTCGAGTCTTACGAGGTTACCATTGTTGCTGCTTTAATCTTGGGGATTTTGCTAACCATTGCCACTGGCGCCCTTTACTGGATTATCTTGCCGCTTTTGATACGGGCTTGCGGCGTTCTGGGTTCCGTTATTAGCACCTATACGGTTGGACGTGGTAAGGGGGAGAATGCAATGGATGCTATACACCGTGCTTACTGGCTCGGTGCAGCCATCACTTGTATATCTGCCTTCCTTTTTGCCCATTTTTACTGCCACGACCTTCGTTTCTTCTGGGTGATAATGATAGGTGTCTTCTTAGCCATAGCCACAAATTATGTCGCCGATTATTACACTGGAGACAGACATGCCCCAGTAAAGGAAATCGCCAAATCAACCAAAACTGGACCAGCTACTGTCATCCTCTCCGGGTTTGGCTGGGGATTTGAGAG
>JALHUO010000052.1 GCA_022866545.1 Dehalococcoidia bacterium
ATCAAGAGGAGATCAAAGCTGATTCTGAATCACCATTATCCATTCTTGTCTTCAAAACCACAGCAGACCCCTATGTGGGCAAGCTCAGTTATTTTCGGGTTTATTCAGGCGTTGTTTCTAGCAACTCCCAGGTTTGGAACGCCAACAAGAGTAGTATGGAACGGATTGGCCAACTTTTTACCATGCTGGGCAAGAATCAACAGACGGTGGCTCAAGTCACTGCCGGGGATGTCGGAGCAGTGGCCCGGTTGAGTCTAACCACCACGGGGGATACCCTCTGCGCCCGTGAGCATCCTGTGATACTCCCTGGTATCGAATTTCCTAAGGCCAATTTCGGCATGGCAATCCAGCCTCAGGCAAAAAGCGATTTGGACAAGATGAGCACAGTCTTACCCAGGATTTGTGAAGAGGACCCCTCTCTCCAAATACGGCGAGAGGCCGATACTAACGAGTTTATTATTTCCGGAGTTGGTGATAACCATCTGGAGATAACCAGGGAGAAAATACGTCGCAAATTTGGAGTAGAGGTGAGATTAGATCTGCCAATGATTCCTTACAAAGAAACTATTACTACATCAACCAAGGCGGAGTATAAACATAAGAAGCAGACCGGAGGACACGGCCAATATGGGCATGTCTTGCTAGAGTTGGAGCCTTTGCCTCGAGGTGGGGGATTTGAGTTTGCCAAGAAGATTGTGGGAGGGGCAATACCCCACAACTATGTTCCCTCTGTAGAGAAGGGAGTCAATGAAGCCAAGCAGGAAGGAGTTCTCGCCGGATATCCCGTAGTTGATGTAAAAGTGAGCCTTGTTGATGGTAGCTTCCATCCGGTAGATTCTTCAGACATTGCTTTTAAGATTGCGGGGGCACAAGCCTTAAAAAAGGGATTGTCTCAGGGACAGCCGGTATTGGTTGAGCCTATAATGAAACTTACTATAACCGTGCCTGAGTCGTATACCGGAGATATCACCAGTGACCTTAATACTAAGAGGGGACGCGTGCTTGGAATGAATCCAGGCAATGGCATCAATGTCATTGAAGCTCAGGCACCTTATGCGGAGCTGCTTCGTTATGCCCTGAATTTAAGGTCACTGACGCAAGGGCGCGGCAACTTTGTTATGGAATTTGGCCACTACGAAGAGGTGCCCGCCCATCTCAGTCAGAAAATCATCGCTGAGAGGAAGAACTCGGGTTAGCTGGCGGTTGCCGCCTGAACCTCGTCTGCTATCGTGGTGCCAAGTAATAGGTTTGCTCTCGGGGCGCGTTCTACCCAGCTAATAACCCCTTTAGCTTGTTAGTAAAGGCTGGTACCACGTCTTCGTACTTGCCCACCACTCCAAATTGCGCCTCCCTGAATATGTTTGCTTCAGGATCCTTATTAATGGCTATGATGTGCTTAGAACCCGAACATCCAGCGGTGTGTTGGCTAGCACCTGAAATAGCTATAGCAATGTATATATCAGGGGCAACAATTTTCCCAGTAAGGCCGATATGCAGCCCCTCTGACACCCAGCCATTATCAGCAGGAGGACGTGAAGCGCCGACCGCACCATGTAGCAAATCGGCTAGCTCCTTCAATATGGTCTGGAAAGGTTGAGGGCCGCCCATTCCTCTGCCTCCAGAGACAATTACAGGGGCATCCTCAAGCTTAATACCAACTGCCTCTTCCTTAACAGTTTCCAGCACCTTTGTCCGCACCTTCGACGTATCTATGTCAATCTTAGTGGGTATGACCTCTCCTTTTCTTGAGGCATTACGCTCCAACGGTGACATTGCCTTGGTTCTCACGGTAACCATCTGAGGCATAGACTCGCTGATAAATACAGCTTGAGCGTTGCCGCCGTAAACAGGGCGCGTTTGCACGAGCAATTTTGTCGCTGGGTCTATGCTTAGATTCAGACAGTCTGTTGTAACGCTGGTACCCAATCTGAAGGCAAGGCGAGGAGCCGAGTCTCTGCCCATGGATGTTTGTCCGATGAGTATCACCAGAGGGGAAACATCCCTGGCCAATTTTTCCGCGACTTGCATATAGGAATCAGCTTGGTATTCTTTGAGGGCAGGGTGTTCCACAGCATAAACCTTATCTGCTCCAAAGGCAATTGCTTCTTTGGAAGCTTCGCCAACTTTGTCGCTGGCTAGCAAGCAAGATAGGTTTTCCTTTAACTCATCAGCAAGCTTCCTGCCACATCCCAGCAACTCGGCGGTAATGGAAGCTAACTTCCCATCTGCCAACTCACCACAAACTAATACACCTTTGTATTCAGCCATTGTTTCCTCCTTGACTTTAGAGTAATTTGGCTTCCCTGAGCCGAACAGCCAGCTTAGCCCCAGCTTCCGCAGCAGTGTCTCCTCCGATTATTTCACACTTGGATTCCTTGACCGGCTGGAAGAGTTTATCTAATTTGCTGCGCCTTCCCGCAGCGCCGAGTTTTGAAGGCTCGAGCCCGATATCAGCTGGTTTCCAAACGACGGGTTGTTTCTTGGCTGCTGCCATGATTCCTTTCAATGTGGCATAACGAAGTGCTCCTATCCCGCTGGTCACTACAATTACGGCGGGAAGCGTCACCTCAACTACCTGATAGCCGTCAGGGATAACTCGCTCAACCTTTGCCTTTCCAGCGGTGACTTCCACCTTGCGAGCTAACGTTACAGCCGGGATTCCCAGAATCTCGGCAACGCCCAGACCCACTTGCCCCGCATCCCAGTCAGATGATTGTCTGCCACAGAAGACGACGTCGTATGTCCCTATCTTCCTTATTGCTGCGGCCAGGGCATTGGCAGTTGACCAGCTATCGCCATCTTCAAAAGCCTTGTCCTCGAGGAGGATAAGTTCATCAGCGCCTACGGCTAGAGATTTCTTAATCACATCGCGAACGAAGTTATTGCCCAAGCTGAGCGCCGTAATCTTGCCCCCCGCGGTATCCTTGATCTTGAGGGCAGCTTCTAAGGCAAATTCCTCATATTGACCAATTACAGGTTTCACCTCTGCTGGCAAGGTCATTTTGTTGTTTACCACCTTAAATACAGCAGGTGGTGCCTCAGGATCAGGCACTTGTTTGCAGCAAACGATCATGTTAACTGCCATTTTCTAACCTCCTTGAAGAATTTTGGAGCCAAAGGATGATATGGGAAAATCCGCCTTTTGTCAATAAACGGAATCGAGTGCATTGGATATGATTGATTTTGGGGATTATGTGGCAATAGTTACTTGCCTTGCGGAATTAGTGCTAAAATAGGCAAAAATCGTTATATAGAGCGTAATATGCAATCTCTGGGACAAAACGAATTGAATGTCCGCTCAATTGCCAATGGCAAGCTGACCTGGTTCTACATCGAAAAACCTACTCCGCAGGAAGTCGCATTCCTGGCCCAACGCTTTCATTTTCATCCTCTTGATCTGGATGACGTCCTCAGCCGCATACAGCGTCCCAAGATTGATGAGTATGAGGATTACTTGTTTATGGTGCTGCATTTCCCGGTATTTGATCAAGAGAATCGCATAACCAGGCCCAGTGAAATAAATATCTTCGTTGGTGAGAATTACGTTGTGACCGTTCATTGCACTGGCGACCTCAAGGCGCTCGCTGCCTTCTTCCAGGAATGCGAGGATGACAAGGAAAGTCGCGAACGTTACCTGGGACGAAGCTCGGGATTCCTTCTCTATCACATCATTGATAGATTGGTTGGCTCCGGTTTTCCTATACTAGATAAAGTCACCCAAAATCTTGATGATATAGAGGATATTATCCTCACCAAGCCCGTTCCGGAGACTGTCCGCGAGATTTCCCTGGTTCGCCGAGACCTTATTTCCTTCCGCCGCGTCATTCATCCCCAGATTGCGGTCATTGAGACTCTTGAAAGGGAAGAATATCCTTTCTTCAAGGAGGACCAGGAAGTCTATTTTGGTGATATCGCTGACCACATTCGCAAAATCTGGGATGGGCTGGAGGACTGCAAAGAGGTCATAGATGGGCTTGCCGACACCAGCAATTGGCTAACCTCACATCGAATTCAGGAGATAATGCGGATACTGACTATCATAATGGGAATTCTGGCACCGCCTACCCTGATAGCCAGCATCTACGGTATGAATATCCCGCTGCCTGGTGGAGTAAATAGCGGAAGCCTTTTGCCGATGGGTATTTTGCTTGCTCTTATGGGGATTACAGCAGGAGCCATATTTTTCTACATGCGCCGTCGGAGATACCTCTAGGTCGTCCAGCAAAATCAGTTACCTTTGTTCAAGCCAGCCATGGAAATCAAGTTCGTTGCAGATAACAATGTGGGCAAACTGGCTCGATGGTTAAGGCTGATTGGCTATGATACTCTGTTTTTTGAGCAAAAAGACGATGCTCAAATGATTAAGATAGCTCTTGGCGAGGACAGGGTGATTCTGACCAAAGATGCCCAGTTTACGAAAAGACGCCTGGTCGCAAATGGCACACTCAAAACCATACACATTGAACAGGATGACCCTAGGCTCCAGGTACAGGAAGTAGTGAGAACTTTGAAGTTAGATCATCATTTCAAACCCTTCTCGCTTTGCCTGGAATGCAATAGAGTATTGGTAGCTCGGGATAAGGAGGAGGTGAAAAATCTCGTTCCCGACCGCGTTTTTGAAACCCAAACTCAATACACACAATGTCCTGCCTGTCATCGTATCTACTGGCCGGGCACGCACTGGGAGGCCATGGGCAAGGAGTTACAAGACCTGCAAAGTGAAGGTGACGAAAATCATGCTTCTATCTGACGCCGATCTTCGTAGAACTTAGATAGTGGCATGGATCAGATAGTAGTGCTATACTCAGCCCACAATACTAGGAGTATACGAATAAAGCTAAGCACCTATGTTATTAGCGATTGACATTGGGAATACCAGCATTGCCATAGGGGTTTTTGAAGGTGAGAAACTCCGTACTACCCGGCGCATGGCCACGAGTATTCAGCATATGGCAGATGAATATGCCACCTTCTTGCTCAATATACTGAATCACCAGGGGTTTTCTGCATCCGATATAAAAGAAATGGCCATGTGTAGTGTTGTTCCCCCACTAACAACCACATTTGTAGACCTGTCGCAGCGGTACTTTCATATCACACCATTGGTAGTAGGAGCCGGAGTCAAGACTGGCGTGCGCATCCGCATGGATAACCCAAGAGAAGTTGGCGCTGACCGCATCGTTGACGCTGCCGCTGCCCACCATCTCTATGGTGGTCCGGTGATCGTCGTTGACCTGGGGACAGCTACCACCTTTGGCATTGTCTCAAAAAAAGGCGACTACATTGGCGGTGTTATCGCCACCGGCATCGCCACTGCCGCCGAGGCGCTTGTCACCAGAACAGCGCAGCTACCTCGTGTGGAATTGACCTGTCCCAAGCGTGTTATCGGGACTAACACTGTGGCTGCCATGCAGTCGGGCATTATCTTTGGCTATGTCGGGCTTGTGGAGGGTATGGTAGCTCGCATCCGAGACGAATTGGGGGAAAAGGCAATGGTGGTAGCTACCGGCGGTTATGCCGAACTCATCGCCAATGAAACAGCCGTGATTGATAAGGTAAACCTTGATTTAACTCTAATTGGATTGCGCCTGATCTACGAAATGAATAAGGAGCAGTAATGCTTAGAAGCAAAACCATAGTTCTGGGAGTGACGGGAGGCATTGCTGCCTACAAAGCGGCAGAGATTGCCAGCCAGTTGACTCAGGCAGGGGCTAAGGTGAACGTAATTATGACTGAAGAGGCCGTCCAGTTCATATCGGCTGTTACCTTCCGGGCGCTTACAGGTAGGCCAGTAGTCACTGAAATGTTTGATTTGGCCTCTGAATTCAGTATTGAGCATGTCTCTCTAGCCAAAGCCGCCGATATAGTAGTCATTGCCCCGACTACCGCCAACATCATTGCCAAGCTGGCTGCCGGCATTGCTGATGAAATGCTATGCTGCACGGTATTGGCTACCAAGGCGCCGGTGCTTATTGCCCCAGCTATGGAAACCAATATGTATACTAATCCTATCACCCAGGAAAATCTGTCTAAACTCAGGGCTCGCGACTTTGTGATTGTTGGTCCAGCCACAGGCTGGTTGGCCTCGGGCAAAGTGGGCTTGGGGAGACTCGCCGATATCAATGATATTATCGGCAGTGTTCGCCAGGTGTTGGGTAGGGGTGGAGACCTGACAGGCAGGCATATTGTGGTTACTGCCGGCGGCACTCAAGAACCTGTCGACCCGGTTCGCTACCTGAGCAACCGCTCATCGGGTAAAATGGGCTATGCTCTGGCTGAGGCAGCTCGCGACCGCGGAGCCAAAGTGACACTGATTTCAGCCCCTACTTCGTTGCCGGAGCCCGTAGGCGTTAATGTCATCCGAGTCTGCACAGCTGAGGAAATGCGTCAAGCGGTAGAGAATGTAACTCTCCAAGCTGATTCTCTAATTATGGCTGCCGCCGTAGCCGACTATCGCCCGAGAAAGAGAGCTAAAGATAAGATCAAGAAAGGAAAAGCCGGATTAACCTTAGAGTTGGAATGCACCTCGGACATTCTGGGCACTGTTAAGGGAGATTTCATTAAGGTAGGCTTCGCCGCTGAAAGCAGCAACGTATTAGAAAACGCCAGGGCAAAGTTAAAGCAAAAGAGGCTTGACCTAGTCGTAGCCAATGATATTACCGCTAGCGATAGTGGATTTGGCACCGATACCAATCGAGTGACCATAATTGACCGCAAGGGCAAGATTGATAGCCTGCCTCTCCTCTCGAAACGAGAGGTTGCGGATAGGGTTTTGGATCAGGTGGCTGCGCTTTTGCCAAAGCCAAAATCCCGCCGGTCAAGCAAGTGTTGAATTTGTTCAGATACCAGGATTTGTTTTTGGCTGACAGCCGGCAGCTGAGATAGGTTAGAATCAATGTCCGAGATACCCAAAGCTTACGAGCCAGGAAAGATAGAAGGCAAGTGGTATGATTTCTGGCTGCAAGAGCGCTATTTCACTCCGAAAATAGACCCTAACAAGAAGCCTTTTGTTATCGTTATGCCTCTTCCTAACGTCACTGGTGACCTCCACGTAGGACATGCCCTGTTTGTAACGCTGCAGGATATGATGACCAGGTGGCACAGGATGATGGGGGAGCCTACCTTATGGTTGCCGGGAACCGACCATGCTGGTATTGCCACGCAGGTGGTTGTTGAACGGCAACTGGCAAAGCAGGGCAAAACCAAAGAAGAGATCGGGCGCGAAGAATTCACGAAACTGATCTTAAAATGGGCCGACAAGAACAGGCATGACATCAGGCACCAACAGCAGTTACTGGGGGCTTCCTGTGATTGGACCAGGGAGAAATTCACGCTGGATGAAGGTCCCAGCAGGGCGGTGCGGACTGCCTTCGTTCGTTTGTACGATAAGGGGCTAATCTATCGCGGGGAGCGAATGATAAACTGGTGTCCCCGCTGCCGGACGGCCATCTCTGACCTCGAGGTAGAGCACAAAGATATTGTCGGACACCTTTATTATATTCGTTATCCCCTAGCCCAAGGTAAGGGCTTCGTCACCGTGGCCACCACCCGACCAGAGACTTTCCTCGGCGACACAGCCGTGGCCGCAAATCCTGAAGACAAGCGCTACAAGAATCTCATAGGCAAGAATGTCAACCTTCCCATCATAGATAGAGAAATTCCCATAATTGCCGATGCTGCTGTTGATACGCTTTTCGGCACCGGAGCATTGAAAATAACTCCAGCCCATGACCCCACAGATTTCGAAGTGGCTCAGCGTCATAATTTACCACTGGTAGCTATCATGAACCCTGATGCCACTATGAACGAAAACGCCGGTCCCTATCAGGGACTGGAAAGGTTTGCCTGTCGAGACAAGGTACTGGCCGACCTTAGAGACAGGGAACTTCTGGAGAAAATTGAGCCCTACTCTCATTCGGTAGGACATTGTTGTCGTTGCCAGACGATGATTGAACCTGCAGTTAGTCTGCAGTGGTTCATTCATACACAGCCTTTAGCTAAAACTGCCATCGAGGCTGTTAAAGACGGCAGGATCACGATAATTCCGGAACGGTTTACCAAGATATATTTTGACTGGATGGAGAACATCAGAGACTGGTGCATCAGCCGGCAACTGTGGTGGGGACACCGCATCCCGGTATGGTACTGTCATGACTGTGCTAAGGTAACAGCCTCGGTGGATGAACCAATGGCTTGTGTTCATTGCGGTTCAAAACAGCTCATCCAGGACCCTGATGTCCTTGATACCTGGTTTAGCTCAGCCCTATGGACACATTCTGCGCTGGGCTGGCCGGGGGACACTGCTGACCTTCGCTATTTCTATCCCGGCTCGGTAATGGAAACTGGCTATGACATCCTTTTCTTTTGGGTGGCCAGGATGATCATGATGGGCCTGGAGAACATGGGCGAGGTACCATTCCACCACGTCTACCTCCATGGGCTGATCAGGGATAAGGGTGGAGAGAAGATGAGCAGAAGCAAACTGCAAGCGAACGCTATGAGCCCCACCGAGCCCATAAGCGAATATGGTGTTGACGCTCTCCGGTTCGCTCTGACTGTAGGCAGTACGGCGGGTAACGATATGAGTCTCGGCCAAGATAAATTGCAGTCCGGCCGCAATTTCGTGAACAAACTGTGGAATGCCAGCAGATTTATCCTTCAGAGCCGGGAGGTTGAAAGGTTAGAGACTCGAACACCGGAACTGCAACCGCAGAGAATGGAAGACCGATGGATTAATAGCCAGCTGAACCGCCTCATCAAAAGTGTCACCGAGCTGATGGAAGACTTTCAATTTGGTGAAGCCGAGCAGCAGATCTACGATTTTGTCTGGTCGAAGTTCTGTGATTGGTATGTTGAAATTGCCAAGATAAGACTTCGTAGCCAGTCGACTCCTTCGCCCCTGCCCTTCTTGACCGATACGTTGGAAAAAGCGTTGCGACTTCTACATCCTTTCATGCCCTTCGTCACCGAGGAACTATGGCAAAGCTTGAAGCAGCGCCTGTCTGGCGGCAGTAATATGCCAGCCTCCATAATGATAGCTCCTTATCCCGCTGCTGATGATAAGGCCTTTGCTCCAGAAGCGGAGCGGGTGATGGATTCCGTAATGGAGATTGTCCGCTCTATCCGCAACGTTCGCGCTCAACATAAGGTGAACCCAAACAAGTGGATCGAAGCCCGAGTTTATACTGGTGATCTTGTGTCGAGTCTTAGCGCCGACGTGAGCATGATAGAGACACTGGCTAAAGCTCGCCCCTTGACAATTCTCGATCGCCAGAAAAGGGAGTCCACCAAGGATAAAGACCTGGTCCTGGTGTTGAAAGAGGCCGAAGTAGTTGTTCCTCTGGCGGGCATCGTGGACCGGCTGACCGAGGAACAACGACTGACAAAGGAAAGAGATGAAGTAACAGAAAGAATCGGTCAGCTTGAATCCAGGCTAAAAGACGAAGCCTTTCTAAGCAAAGCGCCAGCTCAAGTTGTGGAAAAAGAGACGCAAAAGCTTGCTATGCTTGAAGATAAATTGGAGAGACTAAACCAGGAACTATCTCAACCGAACTCATCGTCAGCTGAGAGCTGATAGCTCTCAGCCTTCAAGGGTGGAATGGTAAACCCGCCTGGCTTTCAGGTCTGATATCTCGTGTAACTTCGTGAGGGCTTTCTTGGTGTCACTGGCCACACGGGATTTATCACGGGTCTTCATCCGGTATTTGAATAACCAGTAGGTAAATTCATTAAGCTCATTCAGTCTTATAGACCTGAGTTGAGGATAATGTCTCTCGCTTCTGAACTGCTTTAGAAGTGCGGCTTGAGTAGCACCATAAATACGCTGGTGGGCCTCGTCAACTACTCCGTTATCGTTGTTCAAACCTAAGACTCTCTTTTTCTTTCGTATCTCTTCAATCACGGACAAAAGGAGAAACTGCTCCACAAGAATGCCATAGAAATAGTTGAGGTGGCCCCGATATTTAGAAGCACCGATTAGATTCTTGAATTCGTCTTTAGATAATTCTACTGGCGGTATACCGAAGAAGAGAAGATTTATCCGCTCCTTTTCGGGAATAAGTTCGTCGAGCTCTTCACACAGCCTCTCTGTCAGGACCAGCCAATCGAAAGCTTCATTGTCAACAAGATACTGATAATGCCGTCCGGAGTAATCCTCTTCAGGACTACTCCATAGGCGAACGGCTTCGAGCAGGGCCACATACCAGTTCCTGCCTTCACCAATAGCATTTTTCAGTCCCTGGATTGCCTGAGTATCTCCGGTGGGCACTCCAGCCACCTCCACAATTGTTGGGCAAAGTTATATTATAGCTCCACCAGCCCGAGGGCTCAAGGCACAGAATCCTCTGGTGTGATCCGACGGTAGTCCTTGCCGTTACGAGTATATCTATAAGTTAACAGGGTTTATTGCTTTGTGACGTCGCTTGGCTTACGCAGTGGCTTGAAGACGCCGCGGGCACCTATCCTGGAGATAACATCTTCAGCTTCCTTGATTATCCGGTCTATCAGCTCCTTGACCGTGGGGATGTCGTGAACAAGGCCTACTACCTGTCCACAAGCCACTAATCCTCGGTCGAGGGCACCTGTTTCGTAGACCTCCAGCCCCCTCTTACCGCTGAGGAGCGACGCCAATTCCTCTATGGTAGCACTCCTTTTCTCCATCTCAATCACCTTTTCAGCAGTGGCATTTCTCAATACTCTCTCAGTATTACGTAAAGAACGCATTACGAACATGGTGTCGCGTTCTGACGACTTCACCAACCATTCTTTTACCTTGGGATGGATAGCACACTCTTGCGTTGCCATGAATCGAGTGCCCATATTAATCCCGCTTGCTCCCAGTGCCAGGGCGGCGACAAGTCCACGTCCGTCGCCAAAGCCTCCAGAGGCGATGACAGGAATGTCCACAGCATCAACAGTCAAAGGAATCAGGACGAGCGAGGTAACGTCCTCCTCGCCCGGGGCGCCGGCGCACTCAAAGCCATCAATGCTAACGGCATCGCAGCCTATCCGCTGAGCGGTGCGAGCGAAGCGCACTGCGGTGCACTTGTGTATCACCTTAACTCCAGCCGCCTTAAGCCGTTCCATATATTGCTCCGGGTTTCTGCCGGCTGTTTCCACAATCTTCACTCCGGAATCGATAACCGCATTTACATAGCCGTCAATATCCACTGGGCGAAGAGTGGGCAGCAGCGTTATATTTACTCCGAAGGGTTTATCGGTAAGCGTTCTGGTCTTCTTGATTTCGACGGCCAGTTCCGCGGGAGTTGGAAATGTAAATGCCGTTAAGATACCGAGCGCCCCGGCGTTGGATACTGCGGCTACCAGCTCGGCCCGGGAAAGCCACATCATTCCGCCCTGGGTGATAGGATGCTTGATACCTAGAAGCTCCGTTATACGTGTCTTAAACATGGTGTTTCCTCCTTGTGATATTTGCGGTTGATTATAACATTTAGGCGGTTAGCCCAGCACATTCACGCAGGCTTAAGCATTCCTGTTTCCCCTAAAAAAGGCCCTCTCTTTTCCATAGAAGCCCGCGAGCCTTCGGGTGGAAGACAGGTCTCTGCCCCGGTGTCCGAGTTCCGCGAGAAGTCGTAAGACTTTTGGGGGTTAGTTTAGTGATTATTCCTATCTAAAACAGCCAGCAATTCTTCCAGGGGCAGAGTATTCAATATATGTTGCGGCTCACACCATGCCCGTCGGGCAACGCCAACCCCGAATCGCATAAGGGCCAGATGAGCAATGCTGTGGGCGTCGGTCCCGATGGCGAGCTTTACCCCCCATTCTCGGGCACGAAAAGCGTGGATATCCTTCAGGTCGAGGCGGTCAGGCATGGCGCTAATCTCCATAATCTTATTGTACTTGGCTGCCACCTGAAAGACGGCTTCCAGGTCTATGGCTACAGGCTCACGCTCTCCTATAAGGCGGCAGGTAGGGTGAGCAATCACGTCGACATCGGGGTTTTCTATGGCCGTTATTATCCTGCGGGTCATCTTTTCCTCGCTCTGGCTCATGGCCGAGTGAACGGCAGCAATCACTATATCCAGTTCGGACAGGATTTCGTGAGGTAGGTCCAACCTGCCGTCTGCCCGAATATCAACTTCGATGCCCGTAAGCACACGAATTCCCGCTGAGCGCTCGTTAAGAGCTCTGATCTCAGCAACTTGTTCCCTCAGTCTATCCACATCGAGCCCATGAGCAATGCCTCGCCCCGCGGAGTGTTCCGTGATTGCGATATATTGATAGCCCATATCTTGGGCTGCCCGAGCCAGTTCCTCGATGGAATCATGCCCATCGCTCCATTCAGTGTGTGTATGAAGGTCTCCCTTCATGTCGGATAGCTCCACGAGCTTGGGTATAGCTCCCTGCTCAGCCTTTTCTATTTCACCCTGTGCCTCTCTGAGTTCGGGTGGGATATACTGAAGCCCAAGCCGATGATAGAATTCCTCCTCCGTGGCAAATTTTTCCAGCTTGCCTGTAGCTATAACAGTTATCCCATATTCACTCAGCTTTGTCCCCTGCTTGTGCCATTTTTCTGTCAGGGAAATATTGTGCTGTTTGTTACCGGTGGAATATTGCAGCAGCGAACCGAAGGAGTCGTGTTCGACCATCCTCAAGTCAACTTGCAGTCCGCCGCTGACAATGACACTGGCTTTGGTTGATCCCTGGGCCAGCACCTGTCTTACAAGAGGCAGTGCCACAAAAGCATCTATGACCTCCTTGGGGTTATCGGCAGTGCCCATGAGATCGATATCACCCACTGTTTCCCGAAAGCGACGTAAGCTGCCCGCGGGAGTGAGATTTCTCACGCCGGGGATAGAGCGGAGGGTGGTTAGGATCTCCTCGACAATGGGCAAAGCTTCCCCGATGGGGATGCGCTGGTCTTTGCGGCGCAATGCCTGGATTTGGTGGAGGATATTATCGGCGGTCTTTTCGCCAAGCCGGAAGAGCTTGGCCACTCGCCCTTCATTGATTGCTCGCTCCAGTTCGTCTACCGAGCTTATCCCTAATTCGCTGGAAAGCTTGTTAGCCGTGTTGGGCCCAATCCCCGGTATGGCCAGGAGATTGGTTATCCCCCGGGGAAACTCAGCCTTCAGGCTCTCGTAATAGCCCAGCTTGCCAGTTGTTATCAGTTCGGTGGTCTTCTTGGCTATCGCTTCACCCACGCCGGGAATGCTCCGCAAGTTGTCCCCCTCTTCAACCATCGCCTCCAGTTCTCTGGGATAGTGCTCGATAGCCCGGGCTGCCTTCTGGTAGGCGCGAATCTTGAAGACGTTCTCTCCCCTAAGCTCCAGAAGGTCGGCAATATCCTGAAATACCTTGACCACCTCGCTGTTATTCATGTTTTTGCTCGCGCCTCCTCCCCTCCCTTATTATACCCTTGTTTCCCAAGCCTATGACAATGGAGCTGCCTTAAATCAGTTGCTGCTTGAGCGGACTGTCTAAATAGTGATTTATGGTACACTAATGTCATTAGAAGGCACTTGGGAACCGTTCATTAAAGATGTAATCCATCGCAACTGAAATGCAAGCGTATATCAAGAACAGGGTATTGGGGGGATATGACCTGAACCTTGTGGCGGTGGTCTGCATATCCACGCTGGTTTTGGTTCTCCAGCGTTATCATCCTTTAAACATCGATTTTCCCCGGGCAACGGAGCTCACTTACTGGTTGCTGGTTCCGCTGGCGGTGGGGTGGCTGCTTTTTCGGGATAAGCCCCGGGACTATGGCTTTCGCATTGGCAACTGGAAATGGGCGCTAATTTTGACCCCGGCCTGCCTTGCCGCCATGGCGCTGATTCTCTACGGGGCCAGCAAGATGCCCGAGTTTCGTTCCTATTACTACAAATATGCCATAGACTGGCCCGAGTTGCTGCTGGATACCGCCCTGTACATGTTTTCCTGGGAATTTGTGTTCCGTGGATATATGCTGTTCGGTCTGGAAAAATCGATAGGCAGGAACGCCATCTTTGTGCAGGCCATTCCCTTTGTGCTGCTTCATCTAGGCATAGGCAAGCCTTCTTTGGAGACGCTGGCCTGCATCCCCGGCGGCTTTGGGTTTGGCTACGTGGCATACAAAACAAGGTCGTTTCTGCCTTGTTTTATCATACACTTCGGCATGTACATGATGATGGTCTCCTTTGTGAATTAAAATGGGGTCAACTCTATTTTTCCCCTTCGGTCAGAATGCCCCTTGCTCGGCTGGAAACAAGCCTCGACAGTGCGGCTCGGAAATACACGACAGGTGTCTATCCTGTACCTCCGGGTTGTCATAGTTGAGGGGAAAAATAGAGTTGACCCCATTTATGGGAAGTAAGGGAGCACATACTCGGGGAACACTGCTAGGAGAATGCCAACAATTGCCGGCCACTGGGCAAGGTATATTCCGAGGGGATGTCTTCCCGGCAGAGTCAAAGCTGAGACAACCCGGTTGTTGAAGTCAGGAATACTGAACCTTCTGTTTCCTTGCGGGTAGAGAATTTTACCGAAGAACATCCCGGCAAGGAAAAGGCCGAACCACGGCAGCAGCGGCATGTAGTCCATTATCGAGCCAAAGCCGTGTGGCATCAGCCCCAGCCAGAACAACCAGGGAAAATCGAAACTAATACCCCGAAGCTGAAAACCTATTATCATCAGAGCAATGCCCAGAACCAGGTTGACGAAGCGGAACCTCAAAAAGAATGGGGCGAGCATGAATGCAATCCCGAAGAAGTGGAGCACGCCGAATTGAACGTAGTCCGGTCCGGGTATCAGCCATGTGGCTAGAGTGATCCCCATGCCCATCACGAATATCTGCAGGCCTCGGCGCAGAAACGGCGATGTTCTCTTCGACCTGGAATAGGCGATTGTGATCGAGACCCCGGCCAGGAAGATGAAAGTTCCACCGCCAAAGGTAAACCACAGCGGGAACCAGGGATACAGATATGAGGCGGTCGCGTGGATGCCAAAGTAGTCGATTAGAAGGAGTGTGTGGTAGGCTATCATGACTGCGATAGCGTTGGTGCGCAAGAGGTCTATCTCCCAGAAACGGCTCCGCCGGGTTGTGCTGGTCTGAGTGGTATCTGCCATCTGTCTATCTTTCGGGCACGATTTTATCATGTTTCGGTCATTATTGTCTCGTGCTCCGGCGTTTCTGGGGTTGTGGGGACATAATAACATAGAACTCTTACCGTTTAGGCTGCGTGTTTAATGTGGCATGATCACAATACAACATTCCCGCCTTGTGTAATGAGGTGACAAAACAGGCTTTTGTCTGATTACAGGGGAAAGTCTAATTCAGGCCCCAGCCCGTGATATTGCACTGCCCGTAGTCGTCGTATCTCACAGCGACCACATTGCCGTTGCCACTAAGTCCTACCAGTCGCCGACATTGCACTGGTCGTCGCCGTTGTATCCCACGGCGACCACGGTGCCGTCTTGCGTCAACCCCACCGTGTGACTAGAGCCTGCGGTGATCTGGGTGATGCCTGTCCAGTTGCCAACGTTGCATTGCCCGTCGCCGTTGTATCCCACGGCGACCACAGTGCCGTCGGACTTAACCCCTACCGTGTACAAGCTGCCCGCGGCGACCTGGATGATGTTCCTCCAGCCGCCGACATTGCACTGCCCGAAGGTGTTGCTTCCCACGGCGACCACAATGCCGTCGGAGTTAAGCCCCACTGTGTGACTATAGCCTGCGCCGACCTGGATGATGTTCCTCCAGCCGCCGACATTGCACTGCCCGGCACCATTCCAACCCGCGGCGACCACGGTGCCGTCGGACTTAAGCCCCACTGTGTGACTATAGCCTGCGGCGACCTGGATGATGTTCCCCCAGCCGCCGACATTACACTGCCCGGCACCATTCCAGCCCGCGGCGACCACGGTGCCGTCGGATTTGAGCCCCACCGTGTGACTAGAGCCCGCTGCGATCTGGACGATCCCCGTCCAGTGCTGGATCTCGAGCTGCCAGTCTATGCCGGATCCCACGATAATTGCGCTACCATCAGCCTTAATTCCTACCGTGTGACGATAGCCTGCGGCAACCTGGATGATGCCCTGCCAGCCGCCGACATTGCACTGCCCATAGTAGTTCGAGCCCACGGTGAGTACAGTGCCGTCGAACTTAACCCCCACAGTATGATACTCGCCGCAGGCGAGGTAGGTGATGGGGTATTGGGGAGATCCCCAGGGAGATGGATAAACACTCTGAGAACAGCCTACCATCCCGACAAGTGAGCCTACCGTGACCAAAAGAATGCTAAGTCTTGCCAAATAAAAAACTTTCTTCATGCTCGCTTCCTTTTCTGCCAACTTAGTTTCATACTATATCAGCACTCCTGCACGGTCAAGATTACAAAGGTACCATTACTAAAGACATTGTCGATTGTTCAGTCGGGACGAATTCACTCCAATTTGGCTGGTGATATAAATAGCAGATAAGCATGTGGCAATCATAAAATGGGTCGATGCTAATTTCTGTCCTGGTATTCCTAGTGGGATTTCGATGCCGTCATAGTATAATGAGATTGTGGCCAAGGAAGGGACACCACTGTTGATGCTTTTTGACGGCAATGCCCTGGTGCACCGCGCCTTTCACGCTTTGCCTCCGCTAACCCAGCACAAGACGGGGGAGCTGGTAAATGCCGTCTATGGCTTTGCCAGTACCTTGCTCAAAGTATTTGCCGATTTCAAGCCGACTCACTGGGCCATTGCCTTTGACCGTCCCACCCCGACCTTCAGACACAAAATGTTCGAAGAATACAAAGCCCAGCGCCCGGCCACGCCCGAGGAATTGAAAGGCCAGATAAGAAAAGTCCACCAGTTGGTGGCAGCCTTCCATATCCCCGTTTTTGAAATCGACGGCTTCGAGGCCGACGATATCCTGGGCACACTGAGCAGGCAGGCCGATGAGCAGGGCATTGAGACCATCATTGTTACCGGCGACAATGACATGCTGCAGGCCGTCTTACCTCGGGTGAAAGCTCTCGCCCCCCGGCGAAGCTTCACCGATACCGTCCTTTACGATGAACAGGCAGTAGAGCAGAAATATGGCATCAAACCTGAACAACTTGCTGACCTGAAAGCGCTGGCCGGCGATGTCTCGGACAATATACCCGGCGTGCCCGGCGTCGGTGAGAAAACAGCCGCCAAATTACTTCAGCAATATGGCAGCCTCCAGGGAATCTACGACCATATTGAGGATATAACGCCGAGCAAGTTGCGGGACACGCTGCGCGAATATCGCAATCAGGCTTTCCGGAACAAGGAGCTATCCACGATAGTTAAAGATGTTCCTATCAAGCTGGACTTGAAGACCTGCCAGGTTAGCCACTACGACAGGAACGAGGTAGCGGGGCTTTTCCAGGAGCTTGAGTTTGTTAACCTGCTTCCCAGGCTGCCCCAGATGAGGGCCGAGGGCTTGCAGCCCTCCGTAGGGACGGGTCTTGTACCCGCCCACCCGTCGGCACTCAAGTGCCAAATGGTGAATACCGAGACAGCCCTGGGAGAACTCATAGGCGACCTGGAAGAAGCACAAGATGTTGCTATCGAAGTTGAAACTACTGGCGAAAAGGCTGTAATCGCCGATTTGATAGGCATAGCCATGTCGCCAGGCCGGGGAAAGGCGTTCTATATACCTCTGGGGCACCAGGGCTTGAGCCAGCCGCCGCAACTGCCGCTGGCACAAGTCACAGGCCGGCTGAAGCCGGTTCTGGGAAACGCCAGCGTGGGGAAGGTCGCTTATGACAGTAAGCACGTTATGGCAGTGTTAGCTGGCTGCGGAATCAAGCTTGAGGATCTGAATTTCGACCCCATGCTCGCAGCCTATCTCCTCGGCGAAAAGAACCTGGGGCTCAAGGCGCTGGCCTTTAATAAACTGGGCATCGAGATTGCGACCCCTGCTGAGTTAACCGGCACAGGCAAGAAACAACGCTCCCTGGCCCTACTGGAGGCAAGCCGGGTTGCCGACTATGCCTGCGCCAGCGTGAACGTCCTCTGGAGCTTGAAGGAGTATTTGGAGACCGAGCTGCGGCAGCAGGGAGTGTGGCAGCTTTTCACCGAAGTAGAGATGGCTTTGGTGCCGGTGTTAGCAGCCATGGAAGATAAGGGGATTCTTCTGGATACCGACCTGCTCCGCGAGATGTCCCTGGAGATGGGCAAGGAGCTGCTCAGGCTGGAGAAGGAAATCTACAGCAGTGTCGGGCACCAGTTCAATATCAATTCGCCCCAGCAATTGGGCAAGGTGCTTTTCGAGGACCTCCGGCTGCCCCAATCCCGCAGAACGAAAACCGGCTATTCCACCGAAGCCTCGGTCATGGAGGCGTTGAGAGGCGTTCATCCTGTAATTGAACTCATACTGCAGTACCGTCAGCTCAGCAAGCTCAAGTCAACCTATGTCGATGCCCTGCCCGCCCTTATCAACCGCAGGACGAAGAGGGTGCATACCACCTTCAACCAGACAGGGACGACTACCGGCCGGCTCTCTTCCAGCGACCCCAACCTCCAGAACATACCGATAAGGACCGAGATGGGGAACAAGATAAGGAAAGCCATCATAGCTGCGCCCGGGACATATCTCTTGAGCGCCGACTATTCTCAGATTGACCTCAGGGTCCTGGCCCACCTCTCGCAGGACCCCGGCCTCATCGCCGCCTTCGCTCAGGACGAGGATATCCATGCCAGTACCGCCTCTAGACTCCTGGGCATCCCTGAAAAAGAGGTGACCTCTGAGATGCGCCGTAATGCCAAGACGGTCAATTTCGGGGTCATTTATGGTATGAGCGATTACGGATTGGAGCAAGCCACCAAGCTCAGCCGGGAGGAAGCCGCCCAATTCATCGCCCTCTATTTCGAGAAATATCCCAAGGTGAAGGAATATCTGGAGGCCACCAAGGAGCAAGCCCGCAAGCTGGGCTATGTACAAACGGTGTTGGGGAGGAGGCGGTTCCTGCCTGAAATCAACTCTGCCAACCGGATGGTCAGGGAGGCCGCCGAGCGCATGGCCATAAATGCCCCGGTGCAGGGCAGCTCTGCCGACATTATTAAGATCGCCATGATAAACCTGCATCGGGAGATGGAGAAACGAAACTTCAAGAGCAAGATGCTGTTGCAGATACACGACGAGTTGCTCTTCGAGGTGCCCGAGGCAGAGGTGGAGGTCATGAAGTCCCTGGTTAGCGACCTCATGCCCCGGGCTTATGAGCTTTGCGTCCCTGTCAAGATAGACATCAAGCTGGGCAAGAACTGGGCCGAGATGAAGTAGGGCGGGGCATGCTGTTCACAACGGGATCTGATGAGAAAAAAGGAACAAGGCCAGCACCCTTGATTGGCCGGCGCGTCTGCTTGAGGGCCCTGAGGAGAGGAGACCTGGTCCATCTGCGAAAATGGCTAGAAGATGCTGAGATTAGAGGGCTGATAGGCGAAGTCTCGTCGATGAGCAAGGAGGACTCTGAGAGATTCCTTGAGAAGGTTCGGGGCGACGCCAAAAGAGCATGGTTTATGGTGGTCGTCAAGGAGGACAACAGGGTGATTGGAGAGGCTGGCTTGTTGAGGATGGACCGCGCTTGGCGTACAACAGATATAAGTGTTATCGTCTGGGAGAGAGAAGAATGGGATAAGGGGTATGGGACTGAAGCAGTTCTTCTCTTGCTTGACCATGCTTTCAGGCATCTCGGCTTCCACAGGGCGGCCGTAGGAGTGGTCGGCTTCAATGAAAGGGCGCTACGCTTCTGGACAAAGATTGGCTTCAGGAAAGAGGGCGTCCAGAGAGATGGATATTATTATGACGGCAAGTATCATGGCTTTGTCTTGATGAGCATTCTCGACGATGAGTTCAGGGAGCTTCACGGGGGAAATAGCAGTTAGGCGTCAGGCTGAAGCTGTACGACAAGAAAAAGGAGGCAAAGAGTGAAAGAAAACATGGTCGCTTTCTGTGGAATCACGTGCAACGATTGTCGCGCGTTCACTGCAACGCAGAGAAACGACACAGATCTCAAGAAAGAGGTTGCCAAGGCGTGGTCGACAGAGAAGGAGATTCTCAAACCGGAGGATATTAAGTGCGATGGATGTCTGCCGACTGGGCGAAGACTGTTCAAATTCTGTGAGATTTGCGAGGTACGACGCTGTGGATGTGAAAAGGGTGTTGAAAACTGTGCTCATTGCCGTGAGTTTCCTTGTGAGAAACTCACTGGCCTCTGGAAACGCTTCAAGATTACCGAAGCGAAAGCAACTCTCGAGGGAATAAGAAAGAAGCTCCGGGCCTGATACGCAGCAAAATTGACTTAGCGGCAATATGTGGTTGTGCCTGGCCGGAATGCCGACAAGTTGGGGCCTCGCTTCTCGAAAGATAAGATATATGAATAGCCGGGGCTCGACAGGAGGACTCAAGAGATGCCGGAACTGCCTGAGGTAGAGACGATTAAGAACGAGCTTGCGCCCTGGGTTGTGGGGCAAAGCTTTACGAAAGTCACCATCTCTGATGCCAGACTGGTGTGCGGTGGTTCCACTCAGGGAGTCCGTCGCGGCTTAGTCGGGCATAAAGTAGAAAGCCTGGGGCGCCGGGGGAAGTATCTAATCTTTCACCTGTCGAATGGCAGGTCGCTGATTATTCATCTCAGGATGACCGGCAGCTTGCTGCTAAATCCCGAAGGAGTTGACCGCTATGCCCGGGCGGTCTTTCATCTCTCCAACGGGCACCGCCTTGTTTTCAGGGATCGGCGTCGACTGGGGGTGATGTGGCTGGTGGATGATGCCGATACCGTGGTCTGCAAGCTGGGTCCCGAGCCCCTGGACAAGAGCTTCACCGCGGCCGTTCTGAGGAAAAGACTAAGCCGGCATCACATTCCGATAAAAGCCGCCCTTCTCGACCAGCATATCATCGCGGGAATCGGCAACATGTATGCCGATGAAGCCCTCTTTGCCGCTCGCATTCACCCCCTGAGGAAGACAGACGACTTGTCATCTGCGGAAGTGCGAACTTTACATAATTGCATCCGTAAGATTCTTCGGGCAGCCATCGGCAGCAAAGGCGCCAGCGTGGATACCTACGTCCGCCCCGAGGGCGAGCCGGGCACAGCCCATTTTGATTTCAAGGTTGCTCATAAGGGGGGCGAACCCTGCCCTGTTTGCGACAGCACCATCGAGCGGGTCGCGGTGCAGAACCGTGGCACCTGCTTTTGCCCCAGATGTCAGCCCTTGGTTCCAGTCCTCTGATAGAAAAGTCGGCAACGACGGGATTTGTACCAGCGACCAAAGGCTCATAATAGTCAGGCCTCGGAAGCTGAATTACATAGCGTCTTTGAATTCACGCTGCGATAACAAGCATCCGGGTGTTGTGGTTTCAGAGACCGCCGGGAATAGTGGCTTCTTCAGCCGTTATCCCTTCGTCTTGAATAACGTCTCAAGAGGGGCTCGGACAGATAATCTTTCCACGCTTTCGCGCCCATCGCCAACCTACTCAGTCATGGCATACTCGCCATTCAGAACGGAAACATAGTGCTGCCATACACTGCCATATTGCTCGGAATTTGGCACTGCCTTAATAAGCATGATTCTGACACAATAATCTCGTTGTGCATCCTTGGAACTATGATTGCCGTAGATTTGCATGGCAAATCGAGCAAAGTCACGCACCATAAAATCAAACATCTGGTTCAGAATGTCCGAATCGGTTCGGCTGATACTGGCCTGCTCGAGGATGAGCTGGCCGTACACAACAATGGAGAACATCTCGCCCAAAGGCAGGGACCACGAGGGGTCCATATCCTGGGCCTCGTCCGGGCCCGCCTTTTCCAGCATCTCCCTGAAAATAGCTATTTGCTTCATGAAGGCAGCCACATTGGGCAGGCCCTTATTTGCCTCGAAGACAGGCTTGTAATCGTGGAACTGTATTTTCCCCAGTCCCTTGGTGGGGCCCTGATTGAAGAGGAACAGGTCGTCTTTTTCCGAAAGGTCGGGAGCTACCGGTGGATACTCGGCGGGGTTGAAGAAGTAATTTCGCATGAACTTGCGGATAAGCTGGATGTTCACGTGGACCGTTCCCTCGAGCTTGGATGGGCCCATGATGTCGGCGGCCGCCATGTGAAAGTAGGTGTCCTTTTCGAATCCCTTGGCTGCAATCACTTCCCAGAGCAGGCTGACCACCTCTTCGGCCTGCAAGGTCACCTTCATCTTGCTTGTGGGGTTGTAGAGCAGGTAGCGGCGGTCGTTCTGGCTGGAATTCCTGAAATAGTCAGTGGCGCGGCGCTGATAGAGCTTCATGCCCACCAGGCGCAGCCAGGCATCCATGAAATTCTTCCGCACGTGGGGCATGTCCGTGACCCGTATGCCGTAGAGGGTGCGGTTGGAGGCATGGGTGATGGCCTCGTAGAAGCAGTGTTCAGCGACCCCGATGGATCCGGGCCCGATGTTGAATTTGCCGATGTTCACGGTGTTGAGCGCGCAGTCCCAGGCATGGGAGCCCCGGGAGAGGATGTCGTCCTTTGTGATGGGATAGTTGTGCAGAGCGAAGTTGGACACGTATTCCTGGTGAGAGACCACGTTCTTCTTGAGCTCGTAGGCTTTGTGGCGGTAGTTGGTGACGAAGAAGGTATAGTCGTCCGTGCCGTCCTTGATCTTGCCCAGGGTGGACACCATTTCCGCCTCATTGCCGTTACCGATGTAGTATTTTTCGCCGTTCGCCACCCATGTGCCGTCAGGAATTGGTGTCAGGAAGGTTTCCGTGGAATAAATGTCGGCGCCGTGGTCCCTCTCGGAAAGGCCGAAGGCAAAGATCGCCCCTTCCTTCAGGAGCCTGGCCGCTTTCATTTTCGCCTTTTCATTCTGGCTCATCCAGATTGGGCCCAGGCCCAGGATGGTCACCTGGAAGCAGTACCAGTAGCCCAGGCCGTAGAAGGACAGAAGTTCGGCATATTCACTGTTGCGGGCCGTGTCCCACCGACAATCGGGATCTCCGCCCGCATATTCCTTAGGCGTCAGCAGCTTGGCAAAGATCTGCTCCTTACCGATAAATTCGACAAACTCCCTGTACCAGACCTTCTTGGTGTAATCATCGAGAATCCTTGCCTTGCCCATCTTTTCGAAGAAGGCAATAGTCTTGTTCATGATGGCTCCTGATCCCTCGTCGGCCATGAGGCTTTTGTACTTCTTTGGCTGTAGTAGATAATTCATCATTTCTCCGCTCCTGCTCGGTGGTTCAAGAACTTTACTAGAATCAGTCTATGCCGGTCAAGAATATTCTGCTACATAGTCACAGAGCCATGGCACCTACTTCTGTCCCGGATGCCAGCATTTTGGTTCCGGCCCCTGCTACAAGAGCTGGCAACAGCGAGCCTTGCACCAGCGACTGAAAACTTCCCGATCCCTGAGTTCATCCAGCGGTATCTTTACCCTACGGATGACCTTGGCGATACCCCGGTGAATTTCTATGCTATCCTCAAGCTTCGCTGAGCTAGCGAGTGTTATAATCTAAGCATAAGATTTAGTCTGCAAATTCATAGGATAGTCTGGGGTTATGAAGAGGGAGGAGTACAGATGAGTAAACAAGGCGTCAAGCATATAACGGTACCGGGACTCAGGCTACATCTGAGAAGGGGTGATAACCAGAATATTCTCTGGATAAACAGCCAAAAGGTGTTGATACTTAATGCTACAGCAGCCGACTATGTCGAAGCATATATCGATGCCATGCGTTCAACCTCGCAATTTGACCAGGGGGCAGTTAAATCCAAGATCGTAGAAGCAATAGAAGAGAAATACCCCACAGTCACTAAGGAGAGAATACTCAGCGATTTCGATACTTTGTATGCTCAAGTACTTGCCATAGCTGAGAACAAATGTCCGGTCTATGACCTGGGAATCGGGCAGCAAGTCATAGATATGAACAAACTAGCCGCACCGCCAAGAGTAGACCTGGCGCTCACTTATAGATGCAACAATAAATGTTCGTACTGCTATACGGGTGGCTCGCGTAAGACCAGGGAATTAGACACGACGGATTGGACACAAATACTCGATAAGCTCTGGAAAGCCGGGGTGCCTCAAGTAGTATTTACCGGTGGAGAGCCTACATTAAGAGACGACCTGGTCGCGCTGGTGGGTCATGCTCAGGAGTTCGTGACTGGCCTGGTTACAAACGGACGTTTACTGCCGAAGCTATCTAAAAGCTTGAAGGACGCAAGCTTAGACTACGTGCAGGTTAGTATTGAATCCAATGACCAGTCCATACACGATGAGATGACCGGTGTGTCCGGCTCCTGGGCAGAGACTGTAAGTGGGATCCGGGCAGCAGTAAAAGAGGGTCTGAATGTCTATACCAATACGACTCTTACCAGGCGTAATGCGGACCATTTCGCCTCTACTATGGAATTCCTGGCCTCCCTGGGGGTCAAAGGGATAGCCTGTAACAGCCTGATATGCAGCGGCCTGGGGTGTAAGGCGATTGAAAAGGATGGGCTGAGCGAGGAAATGCTGAAGGGCGTCCTGAAAAATGCCTGTGCAAAAGCCAAAGAGCTGAAGATAGAGTTTAACTGGTACACCCCCACCTGCTACAAGAAGTTGAATCCCATAGATTTAGGCTTGGGAACAAAAAGCTGCTCGGCTGCTCAGTATAATCTGACCATCGAGCCGGACGGGACTGTTATTCCCTGTCAGTCGCTCTTCAACCACAAACTGGGGCATATCAAGAAGGATAGCTGGGAAAAGATCTGGGGCAATAAGTTCGCGAAGAAGATCAGAAATCACTACTTCATCAGCGATGAATGTAAGTCCTGTAACTTGCTGGAAACTTGCGGGGGTAGCTGTCCCCTGGCGACAGGAGAATTGAAATGAGAAGAGTCCTATCGATAGCTGCTATGTTTCTTGTTACCTTGGCTTTGCTGCCTGTTCCAGTATACGCTGCTGATACCGGCACTTATGAAATACTGAATTACACGGTTGAACTGACTCCGTTAAGTGACGGCAGCGTGAACATGACGTACTACCAGGAATGGCTGTGCACTGGCGGTCACATACCCTGGGTGACAGTCGGGACTGCGAACGGCAAATTTGACATCATGAGTTATGGAGGCAATGTTGAGTCTGCCACGGGGCAGAGCAGCGACGGTTGGTACGGGGTCTACCTGACGCTGGATGAAGACTACACTTCCGGGGAGACATTTACCGTATCTTTTTCAATAGTCCAGCGAAACCTCCTGGAAAGGCTGACCGATGAAGGAAAGTGGAGGATAGAGTTTATCCCCGGATGGTATGACAATTGCGTTACTGATAACCTCACCATTACATTGAACTCGCCAGTGCCGGTCAGCTCATATAGCTTTGCGCCTCAACCTGCCCAAGTGATAGGCAGTACCGTGACGTGGCAAACCAGCCTGGATAGAGGAGACAGGTTCAACGTTAGAATGGAATCTTATGACGGAGGTTTTCTCGAGCCTGCGGAACCTGGTGGTCCCGGCTTTAATTGGCTGTGGGTATTAATACCCGTTCTCTTAGTCGGTCTTTTGCTTGTTATGGTGGCTAGAAACAGGAGAAGAGAAAGAGCTTCTACTCCGGAAGAGTACATCTTTGACGACAAGGGCAATCTGGATGACCGGCTAAAAGAGGCAAAGGAGAAATGGGATAAAGAGAATAAAGGTAGTGAGTTCTCTGACAAGGAACAGGCCAGATTTGACGAGTTTGTGGCTGAGAAAAAACTGGAGACTGACATTAACGGTAACTACTACTACAATGGCAACTTCATCAACCCCTGGATATTGTACTGGGCTTTAAGAAGTCCTTCTTACGTTAGACCTATTGTCGATGTATTCACAGCGAGAGGTGCAGGGGGTAGAGGCGGTTCTTCCTGCGTCGTCCGTTCCTGTGCTTGCGTCGCTTGTGCGTGTGCCTGTGCCTGTGCGTGCGCAGGAGGTGGCGCCGCTGGCTGTGCAAGGAAACTGGACTATTACGATGGTATGGAACCCGGAGACGAGGGCCACACTACGGGGAATTCCTATACGGCCAGCGGGTCTGGAGAGGACAATACAAAGGCGAAATAAGCAGAGCCCATTTCGATTTCAACGTTGCTCATAAAGGAGGTAGTCTCTCCCCTTTAAGATAAGGGGGACAAGGGGGTTATGAACAACGGGATTCGTAACTCCCCATCGCCCCGTTGCCGCAGCCTCATTGGGCGAATCGTGATACATAACCGTGACACCTACTTCTGCCCCCGATGCCAGCCTTTGGGTTGCGAGCCCTGGACACCGAAGGTGGCAGCGGTACAGTGTCTGCAGAGAAAACGAAAAGGGGCACAGCAAGTAATACTGACCTCATCGTTCACTAGGCTGCAAGAACCTTCTGTGGGAAGTCGCTGTTACCGATTTTGTATGCCAATTTCCCGTCTGTTCCCGAGACTGCATACTTTTCCCGGGCGGAGCGTGAAATCCCAATCCACTTCGTCCGGTCCATATTTCCCACCATTATAAGTTGGGCAACTTCTTGGTAGTCCAAACAACAAATGCCATCATCGTTACAAATCAGTACGACGAACACAGCTTCAGTATTGTTGTGAATCTCTGCAATTTCGCTCAAATGCTCGGGCAGGAAAGTAAAGTGCCAAGGGGAAAGACGCTTGGTACTATGCTTGAGGTAGATGCAGGATTTCTTGTTCACCAAGTAGCAGTGGTTTCCTTTGTACAATTCTGTGCCGTGTGTCCGGTGGTCTTGGACAAGTCGGACTAAAGCGCTGCCGTGGAAGAAGCTATAGTCGTACATTAGCTCAATTTTCGCCTGAAATTCGTGAGAAACTGAACCTTGCCAACGTAGCTGTACACCATTCGGGCTTCGTCTCTGGTGTTGGCATGTATCATGAAATGATGCACGGCGTTTGGATATCTGTTGGTGTCCTGGCCGCCAAGGAGACCCTTAGGTCTATATAGAGTGTCATGGTAATCTGTGTCTTTTCCGACTCGGCGGATAGGGTGGAGGGCAATATTACCTGGATACGAGTTGATTTGTATGAAGCTGATGACGTAGGCAGGAAGGACTTTGTCTCCGCAAACGTCGTGTATCTTCTGCAGTCGGTCTATTTCGCTCAGCCGCCGGTCGCTTACGACTTTTTCTATGTCTTCATTGAGCGTGAACTTGGCAAAATACATTTCACCTGCGTCTGTTACGACCGAACTCCTGTCAATGCTCCCCGGTGCCACAGGTTGTATTCTCTGGTCTGATATCCAAACCGGGGCTTTGTTATCGGCTCTTATTGCCTCCAGCGATAATTGGTGATAGACGAAACATCTATGCCAGTCTAGGTAAAGCTGCTCCGGTATAAAGAGCTCAAAATACTTCAGGTATCTGCCGCGATTTCCAAACATGCGAGCTCTTTGGATATACGTATCTTGCTGCATCTTGTGCTTGACATCGCGCGTAAAGAACATGCCGATTAGGTTGTTGAAAGTGATTCCTCTGGATATTATGTTGCCACCGATCACTACAGTGAACAACGCCGGGGGATTTGTCAGATTAAGGGAGACTCTTTCCCTTAGTTTGGTTTCGGCATTAAGTACTGCTGTCACCTTTCTACGAATATTCGACAGGACAAATATGACTATAGCGTCTGCCTTGTCTGAACCATATTTGTTTGACGCACTTGCATGCATGTACCTAACGTACCTTTCGAAATGTTTGTTGGTGTCACTAGACAAAGCATCAATAACCTCGTTTACAGTTCGCTCGTCGGTTCTATGGTCTGCGGTCTTTCCACTGGTATGAACGAGGAAGGTGAAGTGTGCGTTTTGTTGGCCATTCAATTTCAGTTGGTCTCTTAAGGTAGTATCGAAGAGGTTAATGTATGCTGCGTTCACAAAGAAACTCAAGAGTGCTTCCCTTAGGTAAGTAGGATCATCTCCCGTAGGGGGGAGGCAATATATGGAATGTTCTTGGGGCTTGAAATCAATCGGGAAGAATACTTCCTTACCTACGTAGTCTCCATGTGGAGCGAAGTGGACCCAGTCCTCTGTGATGTTGTCGAACGTATTGTTGAGGTCTAGACGGGCAGGCGTTGCAGTCACTCCAATATAAATGCCGTCGCCATTTAGCAACCTGTAAATTGCATTGTTGATAGCTGTTCTTTCGTTTCTGTTGACCTTTGCGTTCGGGGACGCAAAGTCGGCTTCATCGTCAATTACTATCTTGTTGGGTTTGCCTCTTAACTTCTCTATTAGTCGCTCGAGGTCTTTAATATTCTTCTTACAGAATATTATCCAGGTCTTGTCTCCGATATTCTCGTTCGGGATTCCGGATATTTCTACTGGCACTGGGTCAATACCTGAGTTAACAAACCTTTCTAAGTTCTGCTGCAGTAGCTGGAGGTTATCATTGAGAAGTATGACAACTATCTTGTGGCCTTTGTCTAGTAGTGCAGCTGTCAAAGAGATCATCATTTCAGTCTTGCCACACTGTGGTTCTCCATAGACAATGAACGAGTTCTTGTTTGCGGTTATTCTTGTGAGGGCTTCCATAACGGTGTTTTCAACGTTGTCAGTCTGCAAGCCTTGTGACGTCATCCTCTCTTGTTGCCGAGGGTATCTTATGTTCTCGATATTCAAGTTTCTAAACTTGCTAATATCAATCATGTTCGTCGCTCCCGACATTCGCTTTTGGATATCTCCCATCGGTATGTGGCCCCCTGTTATTGATATAATCATAACACGAAGGACTATTGATTGTGAGAAAAGCTGGGCTAGGACCAGTGACCGAGGGTTGCGAGAAACAAAGGCTATCGGCTCTTCTTTTTCACTTGATACGGGATTAGTGTCCCGATTACCTTAGCATCCGGCTTTGATTGGTATTCTTCCTCGTGCGGGCCGGCTATTTCATAGCCATGTTGACGGAAGGCCTACCTCGAATTACTATCTTCTGTTTCTAATAGCTTCCATTACCGAAAGAAGAACTCCGACGCCTATGAGAGAGTAACCTATCGCACGAGAATCACCGAAAATAATCCCCAGAACCACCAGGCACATACCGACTATAGCGAGGTTTGATGGTTGTTGATATTGCCTTCCCCTGGCTATAAGCAAAAGCACCACAATAACAACCAGGGCAACGATTGAAATGGCTATCCACAAGGGTTCCATAAATACCTCCTTTTAGAAGTACTGCCTACTTTCAAAGATTATAGCACTGAGAGCAAAGAGAAGATAGGCTATTACCGGAGAAAAACATCGGGATGTATCTTAGTTCATAGTAGAAGAAGACGCACACAGGAAGCCTATCGGTAAAAGTCGCTACTTAGGAAAGCAATGATGCCTGCGATTCTTCCCTAACAGACGATGCAGTTACGTGGGATTGCCCCCCCGAAACTTATTGCTGTTTCCTGCTCTCCAAGAAGGCTCGTATCATCGATACTTCCATACATACTATGACAAGGATCAACCCAAAGGATAAGACGAGCCATATTATGGGTGTGAAACCGCCAAGCCTCACATCTAAGGCTGCAGTGACGATGCCGACAACCAATAAGGCCAATGCCGGCCATTCGAGGAGATTATGATATCGCGTAAACTTCTTGCTCTCTATCTCATAGATTTCTTCTTTAGACTTCTCATTTGCCATAAGTTCACCTGCCAACGTTGGCTAAGTCGGAGAATACCCTAAATATATCGGATATGCCGATAATGGACACAAAGATCTCAAACTACTCCTGCTTTGCAGACACCAAGGCCCACTTTTCCCTGTGACTACCTCCTTTGGACGCAGAGCGTTTCTACTGGGCAGATTCTATCACAGGGCTGTCAGCCACGATGCCACGGGCATTAGAAACGTAGTTCCCATAGAGCTAGCTTTGCCTGTGACTGTGCAGATATCGGGAAGTGAGGGGACCCCTTCCGTTTCCTTACAACGGTGCGTGCAGAGATCTGATACTATGATGCTTGCTTATTCCAGAGAACGATTGCTGGATTCTTCTACTTCTGAAGCACGGCAGCCGATAACACCAGCAATGCAACACCCAGCAGCACGATGGTTGTCTGTGCAGACACTGTGTTCAGAATAGCCAGCAGTATAGACACAATACTCAGCACAACAGCTACGGCAATACATATTCCCTTGCCCCTGTTCATAGCAAGTTCTCCCTTCTAGTAGTCATAGGTCATTTACTCCAATATCCTGTTCGATCCCGGTGCACTCGACCTGTTTGCGGATATTGCCGAAGGCTCATTGGCCAAACCATGATTTCAGGGCCACAGGGTCCTCAACCTCCATTATTCTCAGTATGTCCCTGTGCATCCCACTTTTCAATTTAGTAACTATCGGTCTTTCCTTGTTCAGTCCCCTGGCAAAGGACATCGCTTCGCTCATTAGTGCGTCCATAGTGCAGGCTTTCACTATAACATGGCGTGCTTCGCACTCCTCAGCCGTCAGTCTCCTGGCAGTGAGCTGCATATCTTCTACTAGATCCATCGGTATGGCTTTCTTCATCAAGGCGGTGAAGCTGGGGATAAATGGTATGCCGAGGTCCACCTCGGGAAAGCAAAGGTACCCGCGACCTTTCCTCATGAAACGGAAATCGAAACAACATGCCAGCACGGCTCCGCCCGCAAAGGCGTGGCCGGTAATCGCAGCCACAGTAATCATAGGATAGAAAAGCATGGTCTTGAAGAGTTCTGTCAGCTTTGTGGTGAAAGCATCCGCGACACTTCTTTCGCCTTTCTGAATAAGCGGCAATAGCCAGTCAAGGTCCAGGCCGTTGGACCATATCTTCTCGTCGCTTGACCTGACTATCAATGCCTTAGCATCCGTATCCTTTTCTATTTCCTTCAGCACCGATAGAAATTCGGTGACGGAACTCATATTGAATTTGCTCTCATTCATGGTAAGCAAAGCCACCTGTCCATCCAGCCTGTATTCATACATACCCATTATCGGATACCTCCTGACAGCGAAACTAAGCCTATCCCATAGCTTCGTGGCTGTCAATTACGGTGGGGCGTAGCAGAGATCAGAGTCGTCGGGCGGCTTTCCGAGGGTCTGCGTGGTGAGGCGACAAAACAGGCTTTTGTTACTTGCCACTGCGCCTCGGTTTTATGAATTCTTCTCTTTTACTGTCTAGGGCCAGCCAGGTTCGATGGTATCTTGATATGCAGTTATGAGGTCAGTGCTGTTCATCACTATATTGCCGTCCGCTACCTCATACGGAACTGAGGCCTTGGGATAATTGACACAAGCTCCGCTGATTCCCGCACCTGTTTGCGCATTGAACTTAGTTGCACATCTGTCGCATACCAGGATGTCGCCGTCGAGAGAAAAGCCTATGGAGTGACACGGCGGGCAAACATTCGCCCGGACATAGATTTCTTCAGCCAATACATAGGCCATGAAATTCATGTCGCCGTCTTGCGTCTCCACGCCAAAGCGCACATTCGTTAAGTTCTGGACTTCACTTACTGGAATGGATACAATGCCGTCCGTCACCTGAGGCTCAATCAATGTTGCCTTTATTGGCCCCGATGGTGGCGGATTAGAGATTGAGCCAGAACAGCCAGCAACGATTAGTGCTAACGTAAGTAATAGCGCTCCCACTATTGTTATTCTCAACATCTGTTTATTCTCCTTTCTGTCCTGATGAGTTTCTATTTGTGCTCTCTCTTTCTTGACCATACCTTTATTCACTCTCTGCCTTCCTCTTGTGATACCCCTATGGGCCGCAACAACTCGGAGGCCTGGGTTTGTCAGCGCTGCTGCAACAACCTGGGGCAGTTGGTGTGCCGGAGCCGCCGTGGCAACTGGGAGTGGGCGCCTCGCCTGATTGTGTTGCATTGACGGTATCCTGATATGCAGTTATGAGGTCAGTGCTGTTCATCACTATATTGCCGTCCGCTACCTCATACGGAACTGAGGCCTTGGGATAATTGACACAAGCTCCGCTGATTCCCGCACCTGTTTGCGCCTTGAACGTAGTCGCACATCTGTCGCATACCAGGATGTCGCCGTCAAGAGAAAAGCCTATGGAGTGACACGGTGGACAAATATTGGCCCGGACATAGATTTCTCCGTTCAAGTCGTAAGCCATGAAGGTCATATCGTTATCCTGTGCCCTAAAATCAAAGTGGGTTATCGTGTAATTTTCGACTGCACTTATTGGAATAGATATGATCTCGCCAACTACCTGCGGCTCAATCCACGTCGCTTCTATGCGCTGGCCATTTTGTGTGCCGTTACCACTACATGCGACTATGCTCGAAACCAGTATGAGCGACAGCAGCACCAGGACGGGTATTATCTTCTTCAACATTTATTGCCTCCTTTTTGACTAATCTTGTCCACGATTTGACCATCTTGGAGAACTACGACTTCTCCGGCATACCCCGCTATCTCAGGGTCATGAGTGACCATGACAATGCTGCGACCTTCTCTGTTCAGTTGACCGAACAAAGCTAAGATTTCCTTTCCCGTTTTCCGGTCCATATTGCCTGTTGGCTCGTCCGCCAGAATGAGAGACGGGTCATTGACCAGGGCCCTGGCAATTGCCACTCTCTGTTGCTCGCCGCCGCTTAACTGGCTGGGCTTGTGTTCAGCCCTTTTTTCCAGCCCCACTCTTTTCAAGATAGCCAATGCCTTCTGGCTTCCATTATTCGCCCCGCAGAACGTCAAAGGCAAAAGGACATTTTCAAGAGCAGTAAGCGACGGAATCAGATGATATTGCTGAAAAACGTAGGCAATCTTGCCCCTTCTGACATCAACAAGGGCATTCTCATCCAGGCCGTCGATGCGCTTGCCATCCAGGATCACTTCGCCACTGGAGATATGGTCCAGACCGCCGATGATATTCAGAAGAGTGGACTTCCCGCTTCCGGAAGGTCCCATAACGGCTATGAAATCACCTTCATTCACGAGAAGAGAGATGTTATTCAAGGCAACTACTTTGGCTGTGCCTTCTCCGTAGACTTTCGATACGTTTTTGACTTCTAGCATTCTGCCACCTCACAACGACCTGAAAGAATCGGCGACCTTAATCCTGGAGGCGCGAAAAGCAGGGTATACACTGGCTATGACAGCAATAAGGGTAGCCAGAGCCAGAGAAGGGAGGAAATACTGAGGGGCATAGCTGATGGCTACGCCTCCGAAAATCAGCGGCCCGACTATGTATGCGAGCAGAGTCCCGGTTACATATCCCAACAAACCTCCTGCTACCCCGATGATAATTGCCTCGTAGAAGAAAATCTTCATTACCTGGTTGCGGGATGCTCCCACTGCTTTCATTATGCCGATGTCCTTGATTCTTTCGTGAACCGAGGTTGTCATGGTGTTGACCACGCCAAAGCAGCCAACAGCTAATGTGATTGCAGCCAGGGCGAATAGAAACCTGCTGACCTTGTCCAGCATACCCATCTCGGTCTCAGCTATTTGCTTTACGGCAATCGCCCGAACGCCCGCCATGTTCTCGTTAATGGCACTGGCAATATCGGATGTAGGACAGGCATTACACAGTGCACGGATGTCTATTGAGGAGACCAAGCCCTCTTTATCGAATGCCTTTTGTACTGTCTCCAGCGGAACAAAAATCTGATAATCTTCATTTGAACCCGTCTCCTCAAGAATTCCGGTAATGGTTGCCTCTCCTACATTCAGTGTAATTGCGTCGCCCACATTGAGTTTGAGTAGCTCAGCGGCTACAGCCCCAACTAATGCTTCGTCGGGGGCTTCGAGGTACTTCCCTTGCGAGACCTTCCACCACGTCTTCACCAGGCGCTCCTCTTGAGGGGCTATCCCGACTACTATCACAGACGTTCCATTTATCTTGGTGTTCACGTAGAGTTTCGGAGCAATCGTGACAATATTTCCCTCATCTTCAATACCCAACGCCTCCCTTATCTTGCCGTCTGCTATCTGTCGGATCTCCGGCAACTTGTCCTCAGAAATGTAATTCTCGCCAACTGACAAGGTGCCGAGGCTTAAACCGCCCAGTCCTATATCGATATCGCTTATGGCAGGCATGACCATCAAGTTGGCGCCATATTTCTCCAGTTGGCCATAGATATTCGTCTGTCCGGCGAGAGCGATTGTCAGCACGGCTATGATTGTTGTAATGCCGATAACCACGCCCAGCGAGGCATACAGCACTCGCTTCTTCCTTCTCATAATGTCTTTCACGACTAATTGGTATAGTTTCATCAACCCTCCTTCACAGTCGATTGAGCGCCTGCTCTAAGTCCTCCGTCAAATTTTCGATATTCTCCTGGCGCTCTCCAAGTTCTTCAGACGTTCCTCGAGTTTGTCTTGTTCCTTCAAAACGAACCTGATGGCTTCTGCCACAGGGTCAGGTAGGTTACCGTGCTCCAAATCCATGAGCGGTTTTCGGTGGTCCCCTGTTATTCTCCCCGGAATTCCCACCACCGTAGCTCCGGGAGGCACTGACTTTAACACCACTGAGCCAGCACCAACCTGAACTCCGTCCCCTATTGCGATTGAGCCTAAGGCTACCGCACCGGTCCCCATCACCACGTTATTGCCGATGGTGGGGTGGCGTTTGCCCTTGTTCAAAGTTGTCCCCCCAAGGACAACCCCTTGGTACAGCAAGACGTCGTCTCCAATCTCGGCTGTCTCTCCGATGACTACTCCCGCGCCATGGTCGATGAAGAACCGCTTGCCGATTCTAGCTCCGGGATGAATTTCAATGCCTGTTAGGAAGCGACTGATGTGAGAAAGGAGACGAGCCAGGAACTGGAGCCTGTGTTGCCAGAGGAAGTGGGCGACACGGTGGAGCCACAGGGCATGGAGTCCAGGATAGCAGAAGATAACATCCAGCGTGTTCCTCGCCGCTGGATCTTTGGCGAAAACCGTTTGAATATCTTCTCTTAACGTCCCAAACACGATACTGCCTTTTTCTGATTTATGGACCTTGTGTTGTCTGATAAAGCTCCTGGAAGAGCCAGGTCGACAGGTAGCGCTCTCCGGTGTCAGGTAGGACCACCACAATAAGCTTGTCTTTATTTTCTGCTCTCTTGGCTACCTCCAATGCTGCCCAGGTTGCTGCGCCTGAAGATATGCCAGCCAATATCCCTTCCTCCTTAGCTAATTTCCTGGCCATTATTCCGGCGTCCTGATTGGTAACTCTGATAATCTCGTCAATCAAATCCAGCCTGAGGATTTGAGGTATAAATCCCGCGCCAATGCCCTGAATCTTATGGGAGCCGGGCTTGCCCCCGGAAAGAACCGGAGAATCAGCCGGCTCAACAGCAATAGTCCTAAACTCAGGCTTCTTTTTCTTAATGACTTCAGCAACTCCTGTGATTGTCCCTCCCGTTCCCACACCGGAAACCAGGATATCTACTTCGCCTCCAGTATCCCTCCAGATCTCTTCTGCGGTAGTCAGACGGTGTATCTCGGGATTGGCTGGATTGTTAAACTGTTGGGGCATGAAGTAATTGGGATTTTGTGCCACCAATTGCTCGGCTCTCTTTATCGCTCCGGTCATTCCTTCTATTCCAGGGGTCAAGACCAGCTCGGCACCGAAAACACTCAGGAGCTGCCTCCGCTCCAGAG
>JALHUO010000053.1 GCA_022866545.1 Dehalococcoidia bacterium
ATGTGCTGAACACAACATTGACCTCGTTGTAGGCAATGGCGAGAATGCTGCCGGCGGGGTGGGGCTGACTCCCGGTACAGCAGACGAGCTCTTTGATTCCGGAATTGATGTCATAACCACCGGCAATCATGTCTGGGCTTACAATGAGCTCGTTCCTTATCTGGACAGTGAGCTCGCTATTCTCCGCCCGTTGAATTACCCCCCCATGAATCCCGGTCGAGGCTACTTGCTCAAAAACAATGTCCTGATAGTTAACCTCGTGGGGCGTGTTTTTATGGGCCATGTTGATTGTCCGTTTCGAGCCATGGACCAGCTACTGGTTCAGTTTGAGCATAAATCAATCCCTATCATTGTTGACTTCCATGCTGAGGCAACCTCGGAGAAAGTGGCCATGGGCAGATACCTCGACGGACGAGTCAGCGCTGTGCTGGGCACCCACACTCACGTGGGCACCATTGATGCTCGCATATTGCCAGGAGGCACTGCTCATGTGACCGACATAGGCATGGTAGGCCCCACAGATTCGGTCATCGGGGACGACCCGGACTCTGTAATCAACCGCTTCCTTACGCAGATACCCAGCCGGCTATCGGTTGGCAAGGGAACAGTCAGCTTCGATGCAATTCTGGTCGAAGTGGACGAGAAGACCGGTAAAGCAGCAGGTATCCAGCGTATCCAAAAACTAGTCTACCAGTAGGAACTAGGAACAAGGAAGCACCCTGCAGCTGGTTTAGCTCAAGCCCGATAGCTAAGAAAGCCTTACTTCTGCCATCACTTTGGACATTATCTCGCCAGCCTTGCCCCGGATGACTACTGCTGCATAGTGGTCGAAGGGAGTTGGAGTCAGATTAACGATAGCTAGCTTTGCTCCAGCCTCTGTGGCATATGTAGGTATATAGGCAGCGGGGTAAATGACAAGAGTGGAACCAATGACAATAAAAAGGTCGCAGTTCTGCGCCCGGCGAATGGCTTCCCGTAGCGTCTCCTGTGGTAATGCCTCTCCGAAAAACACTGCATCTGGCTTCAAGATACCTTGACAATCAGGGCAATCGGGGACTTCTATCCCACCTTTTATCCGTTGTAATACTTCAAGCATTGGAAAGCGTCTACGGCAGCCTATGCACACCACCCGTTGCATATTGCCATGAAGCTCAAATACCTTGTCCTCGGGAACCCCGGCCTTTTGATGCAGGCTGTCGATATTCTGAGTGATGACGCAATCCAATTTGCCCGACTGGTGAAGCTCGGCGATGGCATGGTGAGCGAGATTTGGCTCAGCTTCAGTAAGGAGTCCGCCTTCGACGGACATCCTCCAAATAGTTCTGCGAGCGGCCGGGCCGCTGAGGAACTTCTGAATCGTGAAGTCTTCAGGGTCATATCTGCTCCAGATTCCTCCCGGGCTACGGAAATCGGGGATCCCCGACTCCGTGCTTATCCCAGCCCCGGTGAACACGATGACCTTCTTTGACTGTATGATAAGCTGACTTAATCGTTCTATTTCTTCCATCGTTCGATTCTTCCAGGACTGACATTCCTGCCTACAACTCGACCTTTACTACCCTCTCGACGCCACCCAGGTCGGAAATCAACTCGACACTGGCCTCTTGGAAATAGTTGCCTACTAACGAAGCCACCATTTCACCCTGTCCCTGGCCTATTTCTAAAAGAAGACAGGTCGGGCCCTCAGCGTCGAAGGTGCCTCCTTTCCCCCGCATCTGTTCCAGCATCTCCCGTATCTTATCCAGGCCATCCCTACCGCCGGCCAGAGCTATCGTTGGCTCACGCTCTCTAATCTCCGGGCTCAAATCTACGAATTCACAGTCTCTGACATAGGGCAAGTTGGCTACTATCATGTCCACGGCCCGAGGCAGCGGCTCAAGCAAATTACCCTGCAAAAGTTCCACCCGGCCGTCAACTCCATGGCGACGGCAATTTACTTCGGCCACCTGTAGAGCTGAGGGTGAAATATCCGTGGCATAGATTCTAGCCTGGGGTAATGCCAAGGCCAGGCTGATGGCAATAGCCCCACAACCCGTGCCGATATCGGCTATTATAGTCTGCTCTCCCCGGTGGGAAATACGCCGGGCAAGTTCTACAGCCTTTTCCACGAGAAGTTCTGTTTCCGGTCGGGGGATAAAAGTGTGAGAATCAACGTAGAAGTTGATCCCGTAAAACTCGCAGTGCCCTAGAATGTAAGCGGCCGGTTCTCGATCAAGGCGCCGTCGGACAAGATGGCATAGACGCTCCGTTTCCGCTGAAGTCAAGCTCCTCTCTGGCTCTGTGTAGAGCCGTGTCTTGGACATTCCCAAGACGTGGCCTAGCAGAAGCTCAGCCTCAACGGAGGCATCAGCAATTTCTGCTCCGCGTAATGTTTGGGTGACTGATTGTAGAGCTTTGCTTAGAATCACGTAACGGCCGCTTCCAGTTGTTCCACCTGCTCTTTGCTGATCAGGGCTTCAATGATTTCGTCCAGTTCTCCGTCCAAAATCTGTTGAAGGTTGTGAAAACTCAGATTGACCCGGTGGTCGGTGACTCTGTTCTGGGGAAAATTGTAGGTGCGAATCTTTTCCGCCCGCTGACCGCTGCCTACCTGCATCCGCCGTTCTTTGTCTATACTTTCGGATTGCTTTCGCTCCTTCATGTCAAGCAGCCTGGCCCGAAGTACTGCCATGGCCTTCATCCTATTCCTTACCTGAGACCTTTCATCCTGGCAGGAAGCCATTATGCCGGTGGGCAAGTGCGTGAGACGGACTGCCGAACTTACTTTATTCACATTTTGCCCGCCGGCACCCCGGGCGTGGAAAAATTCCATTTTGAGATCGTCAGGACTAATGTTGAGCTCGATCTCTTCTGCCTCAGGCAGGACCGCCACTGTGGTTGTCGAGGTGTGAATCCGTCCCGAGGCTTCAGTAGCTGGCACCCTTTGCACTCGATGAACACCGCGCTCGTGCTTGAAGCGGCTGAAGGCACCCTTACCTTTGATTTCAATGATCAGCTCCTTGAACCCTCCTCTTTCACTTTGATTGCTATCAATGACCTCCGCCTGCCAGCCCTTGGTTTGCGCATATCGGCTATACATGCGGAATAGGTCTCCGACAAAAAGGCTCGCCTCCTCACCGCCGGCACCAGCCCTTATCTCCACAATGACATCCCTATCATCATTTGGGTCTTTGGGCATCAAGGACAGCTTGAGTTTGCCAAGAAGCTCACCTTGCCGTTCTTTGAGTTTGCTCACTTCTTCCTTGACCAAAGTTGTCATCTCCGCCTCACCGCGCGCATTGAGCAGCGCTTCGAGTTCGCCCAGTTCTTTGTCCTTGGCCTTGTACTCCTGGTACATGCTGACAATATCTTCAAGACCGGCCCTCTCCTTGCTTAGCTCTTGAAGCCGCCTGCGGTCGGTAGCTACCTCTACTTGAGCCAGAAGCTGACTCAGTTCGTCATAGCGCCTTTGTATTAACTCCAGTTTCTCAAACATAACGAATACTATTATAATACGGCGGCACAAGCTGCTCAAACTAGTCTCTGGTTGTCACCCTGAGCGCCGGCGAAGGCTCTTCAGATTCTTCGCTTCGCTCAGAATAACGGAGAGTGAAGGGCTCAAAGTGACAGAGGGCGAAGAGTTCAGAATAACTTGAGGATGTTAGGCTGCTCAAACCTGGGTGAACGGACCTAGAATGAAACTGGCACCGGGTTGCTACAAATGCTTACGCAGATTAGTCCGTCAGGCTGCAGAGCTAGCCACGGACGATGTTTCGCTGAAGCAAAGGGCAATCAGGGAAGCGATGAAGATACTGGACGACGAGTTCTCGTCTAGCCAAACATCTCTAGGGATTGCCGCCAAGATTCACAAGATAGTAAGAGAGGTGACCCAGAATCATGACCCTTATCGGACAATGAAGGAAAGGGAGATGACGCTCGCCAGGGAACTATATCCGGAGCTGTCACTGCGAGCAAAGCGAAGCAATCTCCCTGAAGATGAACTTCGGGGTCATCTTCAGCTGGCAGCAGCAGCGAATGCTCTCGATTTCTTCAAGGACCCCGGGTCGATTAGAGATGACATCAAGGAACCCGTGAGCTTCGTTATAGATGATTCGGAGCGGCTTGAAGCAAAGCTAAGGGATGCCTCCAGAGTCTTATATCTGGCAGATAATGCCGGGGAACTCTACTTCGACCTGCCTCTGGTCAAGTGGATGAGGCGATTCGCCCAGGTAATCTATGTAGTCAAACCGTCGCCTGTTCAAAACGATTTAGCACTGGAAGATGTGAAGAGATCTGGCCTGGAAGCTGAGTTGGGGGAAGTCATCAGCACAGGCGTAGCTTCACCAGGAATCGTTTTCCCTCTGGCTTCGGCTAAGTTCAAACGGGAATTTGAGTCGGCGGACTTTGTCTTCGCCAAAGGGATGGGGCATTATGAGGCTTTGTCCGAGTTTCCCCCGGAAGGGAGGTTTTTCTATTGTCTCAAGGCCAAATGCCGACCCGTAGCTGATTCCCTGGCGGTGCCCATAGATAGCTATGTGGCTATGCTCCAGTGAACCGGTCCC
>JALHUO010000054.1 GCA_022866545.1 Dehalococcoidia bacterium
CGGGTTAATTCTGTTAATACTAGACTGTGTGGGCATGGTATGCATACCCTGGGAATCTCTCTGTGGTGGGAATCTCTCTCATGGATGGTTGTTTGGAGGGTTGTGACGATTTACTATTGTGACAGGACAGGGGTGTGGTAATTGTGGCGCCGGGCTAAATTACGGCAAGTAAGCGCTCTGCCTTGGCGGTGATTGAGGTTTGGGGGTATGGACAAGGAGAGCTCCTAACTATATCGTTATGTGAAAATAAAAAGCAGGCAAGAGATGGAAAGAACCTGGAAGCCGACAGCTGCGGGCATACTCTGTATCATTGCAGGAGTAATTCAGGCTGTCGGTGGCATAGTGGTTGCTAAGAAAGCCTTTTAGGGAGGGAGACAATGTTCTGTAGAAATTGTGGAAAGGAGTTAACAGGGAGTCCGGAGATTTGTATCAATTGTGGAGCTAAGCCAATGGCTGGCACCAGTTTTTGCCATGGGTGTGGTGCTCCAACAACGCCGCTAGCTGAAATATGCATTAAGTGTGGCGCAAGAGTAGCGAAGGCGCTAGCAGGGGATATATCACCCAAATCAAGGCTCGCTACTACTTTGCTTGCCTTTTTCCTTGGGATCTTCGGTGCACATCGATTCTATCTTGGCAAAATCGGAACTGCGATCGTGATGCTTCTCCTAGGCATTGCAGGTTTGGCGACTATATGGCTCTTTGTGGGCGACATATTTCTTATAGCGGTAGGCATTTGGGCTTTTGTTGACTTTATAGTTGCTGTTGTAGGACGTATGAGAGACAAGGAAGGCAAGCTCATTGAAAAATGGTAGCTAGTAGTGCCTGCAAAAGAGGTAGGCGATGTTTTGTAGAAATTGCGGGAAGGAGTTGATAGGAAGTCCAGAAATTTGTCTTAATTGTGGAGCTAAGCCAATGAATGGCAATGACTTCTGTCCTGGATGTGGTGCATCAACAACGCCTCTCACTGAAATATGTACCAAATGTGGTGCAAGAGTAGCGAGGGTGAGTGTAGACCGGACGTCGAAGCCCATAACTGCAGGTATCCTGGCTATTGTTGCTGGGGGCATTGCCGTCACGATTGCTCTTATAGTGCTCGCCAAGGTGTGGACAGCTACGAGCGGAATAGTGGGGGACATTTTGGGCTTGGTTGGTCTATGGGGAGCGATTGCAACTGTACAGGCGGTCCTAGTAGCACTGATGGTACTAGCGATAGTAGCCATAGTAGGTGGTATTTGTGCACTAAGCAGAAAGGTTTGGTGGCTGGCGCTTGCCGGGTCTATCTGTGCACTCTTTAGCCCTGCTGGGTTTCTCGGGATACTTGCCATTATATTCGTCAGCTTGGGGAAGGGCGAATTTAAGTAAAGTCCAAGATTCTGCAAGTTATGTGAATCAAAATGTTGTTTGAAAAACTTTAAGGACAGAAAGGAGGCAAGATGCAAAGATATCCTTTTCTACGGTTTGCGACTAGTGTTTTGAGGGTCGTGGGGTGGATAGTACTGATAGGTGGCGTTATCGTTTCGATCTATTTCGGAGCCACGACGGGTGGAGTCATGGGCGCTTTCACGGCTGTTGCGCTGATAATCGGCTCCTTCCTGGCCTGGCTATTCCTGCTGGCAACCAGGGAGCTTTTCTACTTGCTAGTCCAGGTGGAAGAGAACACCAGAAACACAGCTGAACGGATTTCCATTACAGAGAAATCAAGCCAACGTTAGATTCATATGCTTTAGTGGTTGTGTGAAATGACGGCAGTAAGTTCCTCCCTCCTTCGCAAGGTTGTTTCCTTGTTTCACAAGGTCACTTCCTTCCTCCGCAACGTTGTTTCTTTGCTAGACAGACTTTTTCGAAGATTGTGGCTGCTACCGCCCTTTCACAGGATAGACCATGCTCTGCACAAAGCCTGGAAAGGGAACAAACTGCTCGAGTACCGTTTCTTACCGTACGTGACCAGTGTTTTGAGAGCGTTAGGGTGGGCAGTACTGGTAATTGGCGTTACTGCCTCAATTCTCTTCGGATTGAGGATCATGAATGATGGATTGATGGTTCGCGGAATTGAGCTGATGGGTGTAGGCATGGGCGTCTCCGCGATCGTACTGGGAATGATTGGCTCCTTCCTGGCCTGGCTATTCTTGCTCGTAAACAGGGAACTGATTTACTTGTTTATCCATGTAAAGGAGAACACCAGAAACACAGCTGAGAGCATTACAGAGAATTCAAATTGACATAAACTCTATGCCCTGGCGAGTCATGTGAATCAAGGCAGCGACCTTTTTCTTCATTCGGTAAGGTCATTCAGCTTGGCGAGCGCGTCGTAGGCCAGAAAGCCACCCTTCCTCTTTTTCACCGTGTCATCCGCGAAAAATTAGGACGTCTCTGCGGTATTTTCTGCCCTCAATTACTATAGAGCCAAAGCTGAGTTCATCTATCTTAGCCACGAGATTTGACCTCCTTCCCTCTGATTTTCATCTTACTCTGTAGATCAGCTTTTTGTTTGCCGTCCCGTTTTATGGTCCGGCCCTGCTTGAAACGATTCAGATTCACAAATCCCTTCGCCACGATTCTCCCATCAGATAAAGGTATTCTTCAGCCTGACTATCTCCTCATCAACATCGCTGCCCTGCGCTTTGATATGTTTTATAGCTTGTTCTATCCTATCATGTCTGTAGCTGTCATTGAGATCAGCTAGCCTATTGTACAAGCCAGCCCGCCTACCAACTTTGAAGTTGAGCCTTTCTTCATCTGGCAGAGACAGATACTTATTTATGATATTGAGGCATTCTTCCTTACCCTCGGGCATTCTGCCTTCGACCTCCATCAACAAGTTAAGTGTGTGGTCGCTCTTCAGATAGCTGGTAACCTGCAAGTTTTCGATGAAAACAGCTATTTCCTCTACTACTTCATCCTCTGTTTGCAGCTCAAAATCGCCATCCTGTAGTTTGGCCCACAATGGCATGAGCGGAGAGACGTGGAGGCTGCGCAGCCTGATATAGTCAGGGCCAATCTCGTTTAACACCCTGGCTGTTTCCCGAGCATGCTGTTGAGACATTTTCCTGCCCCCAAGGCCAGGCATAACATATTCGCACAGAGAAATGCCTGCTTCTTTCATCTTCTTTCCACCTTCGATGTGGTTCTCAGCAGTGCAGCCTTTTTCCATATAAGTCAGCAGAGGATCATAGCCGGTCTCCAGGCCGATGTGAATCCTGTCTAGTCCGGCATCCTTGAGTTCCTTCAACTCCGCCAACGATTTTCTAGCTGCCGTATGAGATCGACCATATGCAGTTACTCTATCTAGGCTGGGAAAGGTTTTTCTCAGGAAAGTTACCACCTGGACTAGCTCAGGGGTGCGCATGATTAGAGTGTTGGAATCCTGGAGAAAGGCTGTCTTGCCTCCCGTGCTAAGCCACAAGGCAACATGGGACACACATGGGCCATATTGGGGTTGATTACAGAGCGTCGCTGCTACTTCTCTTACTTTGTCTCCATACCCCGTCTGCCACGCCAGTTCCTTAATACCTTCGCCGATGGCCCTGACCGCTTCAATATCTCTTATGACCTGTTCCACTGGTCTTAGTTCGAACTTACTACCTTTGTACACAGGGCAGAATTGGCATCTATTCCAGGGACAATTCCTGGTCGCCCTTATTAGAAGAGAAAAGGCTTCACTGGGAGGTCTGATAGGACCCAGTTCAAAGGCATGGCTCAGCTTCTCTGTGACTGAGTAACTTAGCATTCTACGTATTTTAACGTGCTCAAGGCGAGCAGGCAAATGGACTTTCGGGCCTTTATCATGATAATATCGGCATTTCAAGATGAGGCCAATTGAATTAATCTCCTTTGATGCAGAGGGGACGCTGGTAACACCCGATTTCAGCGAGACAATATGGCATGAGGCTATCCCTGCGCTCTACGCTCGAAACAATGGACTTGACCTTGCTCAAGCCAAAAAGTGCGTAACTGAGGAGTATAACAAGATCGGTGTCCATAGGCTGGAATGGTATGATATTGAATACTGGTTTAGCTGTCTCGATCTGGGTTCTTCTGAGCCGGTGATACGAAGCTGCCTATCTAAGATATCCTATTATCCTGAGATAACTCAAGTGCTTTCATCCCTAGCCGGTGAATATAAGTTGATCGTTGCCTCAGGTACGCCCCTAGAGCTACTACATTGCCTACTACGAGATATCAAACCTTACTTCGCTCGAATCTTCTCTTCCATTTCCCATTATAGGCAGGTAAAAACCCCTGATTTTTACCTCAGAATATGTGAGGAGATGGGCGTCAAGCCAGCCCAAGTCATCCATGTCGGCGACAACTGGCAGTTTGATTTCCTCAATGCGCGACAGGCTGGTCTGAATGCTTTCTATCTTGACAGGTCAGGGGAAGACCATCAGGAATCTCTTGGCGATTTAACTCAACTAAAACACTTCCTCATACCCTCGGCATAAATATGCTCTCTTGTGGTTCAAGGGGTAGGACGCTGACCCTAGACAGGGTGAGCCATCTTGGGCTAAAATCTACTTGACCCATGCCAAAGAAACCATCCCCTCAAAACGCCTCCCCCAGTAACAAATTCAACTTGTCCACGGCAGGGCTAAAGGAAATGGCCAGAAAGCTACGCCGTCATGTAATCACCATGACAGCTACGGCAGGCAGCGGACATCCTGGTGGCTCTCTATCAGCAGCCGATATTATCACAGCACTTTACTTCAGAGTCTTGCGCCATGATCCCGAAAACCCTCAATGGTCAGAGCGTGACCGATTTATATTGAGCAAAGGACATGCCGCTCCAATCTTGTATGGTGCCCTGGCTGAAGCTGGCTACTTTCCCGTGGCAGAGCTGGCAACACTGAGAAGGCTGGACAGCCGTCTCCAGGGACACACTGATAGGAACCTCACCCCTGGCGTGGAAATGTCGGCCGGTTCCTTAGGTCTAGGTTTGTCCTTTGCCATTGGTGTCGCCCTGGCTGCCAGGCTGGATTCCAAACCCTACCGCACGTATGCTCTCCTTAGCGATGGAGAATGCGAGGAGGGACAAACTTGGGAGGCAGCTCTGGCAGGAGCCCATTTCAATCTGGATAACCTGACAGCTATCGTCGACTGTAATGGCATACAGCTCAGCGGACGGACTTGCGACATTATGAACCTTGAACCTCTTGTCCGGAAATGGCAGGCCTTTGGCTGGCATGTCATCGATATAGACGGACACGACTTCGACCAAATCCTGACTGCTTTCTCCAAAGCTGAAAAGACGAATGGTAAGCCTACTGTCATCATAGCCCGAACTACCAAGGGCAAGGGCGTTAGCTTCATGGAAAACAACGTGGTGTTTCATGGCAAAGCACCTACCTGGGAAGAAGCTGAAAAGGCGTTAAGGGAGTTGGAATAAGCATGGCTGAAGCATCCACCCGGGAAATCTATGGCAAAGCTCTGATAGAGCTAGGTAGACAGAACAAGGACATTGTTGTCCTAGATGCCGATGTGTCGCCTTCAACAATGACCAATTTGTTTGCCCGGCAGTTCCCTGAGCGCTTCTTCAACTGCGGTCTGCAAGAGCAGAATATGATTAGTATAGCTGCTGGCTTGGCTGCTTCGGGCAAAACCGTCTTTGCTAGCAGCTTCGCTGTTTTCGTCGTCTGTCGTTGTTTTGACCAGTTGAGACTATGCATTTCGCAGCCGAATCTGAATGTTAAGATCGTAGCCACGCATGGCGGCATCACCGTAGGGGAGGACGGTACTTCACATCAGGCAATTGAAGATCTGGCCTTGTGTTGTGCTCTTCCCAGTTTCACCGTGGTCGTTCCCGCAGACGCTATAGAGGCTGCCGCAGCAGTAGGGGCAGCCGCAAGTATCTACGGACCTTTCTACATCAGACTAGGTCGCCCTAAGACACCAATTGTTTACCCGGAAGGCTATCACTTTACATTAGGTAAGGCAGTAACTATGAGACAAGGCAAGGACGCCACTATCATAGCCACGGGCATCATGGTGGCTAAGGCTCTGGAGGCCGCAGATATCTTAGCCAGACAAAACATAGATTGCCGGGTAGTCAACATGCATACCCTTAAACCTCTGGACGAAGCAGCCATAGTTGAAGCAGCTTCAGAGACAGGTGCAATTGTTGTTGCTGAGGAGCACTTGGCTCAAGGTGGTCTAGGCAGCCGAGTTGCTCAGACGGTAGCCAAGCACAAGCCGGTCCCTATGGAATTTGTGAATATTGGTGACAGGTACGCCATATCAGGCAAAGCTGAAGAGCTGCTTCAAAGATATGGATTGACGCCCGGAGATATTGAGGGGTTGGTGAAATCAGTGGTTAAGAGAAAATGATATTCTCAGGTTGAGTCCTGGGAAAGAAACCAGGTATCACTGAAATGACGGGGAGCTTGCGCCCAGAGAAGCGTTTTTTGTTCGCTCTGGTTTGTGGAGCTTTGCTTGGCTTGCTCATCGTGTCTGGCCTGGGTTGTGTCAGCCGCATCATCTACCCAGAGAGCGCTGCTACCAGTTGGCTTCCGGCGACCGAGTCTGAATTCAAATCTTACATCACACCCGAATGCCAAGCGGTTAAGGAGACTCTACGGAATATCCTGGGTGATCCCCCCTACACACTCTCTCAACTTGGCTTCGATGACATCCGAGGCTGGGTCGCTGACAATATCGCGTATGAATCCGATGGAGAAGGATGGGGGAAGGACTATTGGCAAACACCCGAAGAAACCCTGGCCTACCGAACCGGGGATTGCGAGGACTTCTCTATTCTATTATGCTCTCTCCTTAGGGCCTATGGCATTGATGCGCAGCGGGTATATGTCGCCCTGGGTGTCGATGGTGAGGAGGATGGACATGCCTTCGTGATAGAAGATTGGTACTCCGACGGGGAGTGGCGGAGGGTGGAATCCCAGGCGGCTGCTCAGATCCCTTTGTATTCGCGGTTGTTTTTTCCCGGATCGTATCTTGATTCCAGACTCGACAAATATGAAATCACCGCGGTCTTTAATGATCTCTATTGGCACGATGAATCTTTTTCATGCGACGAAGTGCAGGAAGACTCTTGGGCTCTGGCTGACATGGTGACCGCCATAGGCGACATCCTGCAGTGGTTGTTGCGACTCTTAGGATCTTTGCTCGGACTCTTGCTGAACTGACACCGACAGGATATGCCTTAGATCAATACATCGGTTCTGAAATCCTTTCCAGCTTCCTCCTTAATGTCAGCAGATTAAGCACGTCTTCTTTGTTGTATTCCAACAGCAAATCCAGTGCCTTTCTGTCATGGTCAATCTGATATCTCCACCAGAGCATTGCTGCCTGTGCGCCCCCGATACCCCGTAGCCGCCGAGGAATACCCAACTGCTGCTCCACCACCTTGAACCCACCGTACAAATTATTCCTCCAGCAATCATGCATCAGGTCATGGTGACGAAAGTGTTCTCTCAGGTTTACGCCCAGACGGAAATTGATAAAGGGAAGATCAAAGCGGCCGCCATTGTATGTATAGATGGTGTCCACACGGCGCAAGGTCCTGACCAGGTTACTTCTGGTTACCTCATTTCCGACGAGTTGAACCAGGTTACTCCTACCATCAAAAGCCAAACAGATGCCTATAACGGTTATTTCGTCGTAAAACGAGCATAAGCCAGTAGTCTCAATGTCAAGATAAGCATCGAATGGTGCCTGCAACCTGCCGCCTACCTTTTCAATACTCCTACTCTGGCATATGATAGCATATGCTGGTGAAAATGAGGCAGCTATCTCAGCCCGTGCTCAGCGCTCGGTATAATTTCGAGTCGGGAGCAAAAAAGAAGTATTAAGCCAGACAATTCTTGAAGGGGAGCGAATATGAGAGAGTGCACTTGGGAGCAAAACAAAGCAAATTGTAACTGTACTTACGAGCCATGCAAGAGAAAAGGCATTTGCTGCGAATGTCTAAAATATCATTGGCGGTCGGGCGAGCTACCAGCCTGCTTTTTCCCCGACGATGTGGAAAAGACTTACGACCGCTCCATCGAAAGATTTGTTGAGACCTACCAGAAGAGAGGGCGGTGGTGAACAACAGTTCAAAACAGATAGCCAGATTGCGAAATAGTCTGCTATACTTCTTCTACCATGCCGAGAATAGATAACCGCGGTGACAATGAGCTTCGTCCCGTGCGCATAATCTTAGGGTACCAGAGTTTCGCGGAGGGTTCAGCTTTGATCGAACTGGGGAAAACAAGGGTATTGTGCTCCGTCAGCATGGATGAAAGGGTGCCCCCCTTTCTCAAGGGTCGTGGCCAGGGTTGGGTTACTGCAGAATATGCCATGTTGCCTCGCTCCACGGTTACTCGTACACCGCGCGACAAATCAGAGGGAAGAAGCCAGGAAATTCAACGCCTTATTGGGCGCAGCTTGAGAGCCGCGACTAACTTGCCGATTCTGGGAGAGCGGACATTCATAGTAGATTGCGATGTATTGCAGGCAGACGGCGGCACCAGAACAGCGGCCATCACAGCCGGATACGTTGCTCTATATCACGCTTTCCATAACCTAAGAAAACAAGGCGTTCTACCATTTATGCCATTAAACAAGATGATAGCTGCTACCAGCGTGGGTATTGTGACCGGCAATATACTGCTTGACCTTTGTTACGAAGAGGATTACCAAGCCGAAGTCGATTTCAACGTAGTGATGACTGACAAAAATGAGTTTGTGGAAATTCAGGGCACCGCCGAAGGCAAACCCTTCACTAAAGAAACCACTGATGCCCTGCTTTCTTTGGCACGGCAGGGGATAGTCAAGTTGTTCAAAATACAGAAGGAAACCTTAGCAGCTTTGTCCTGAGTCTGCATTCGGGTCCTTCGCTTTTGTGCGTCCCGTCATTGCCTGGACAGCGTTTGCATTCACGATGACCCTGTTTTATACTTTAGTCCTACTGTTCCCTATCAGAGGTTTTTGTGAACATGACCCAATTGGAGTTAGCGCGAAAAGGTACTGCTTCACCCCAGATAAAGCATGTGGCCGAGAAGGAAAGTCTAGAGACGGATTTCATCGTCCGCGGCCTGGTTTTGGGTGAAATCATAATGCCGGCCAACGTTAATCACACAAATCTGATCCCTTGCGGAATAGGCAGAGGGCTCAGAACCAAAGTCAATGCTAACATAGGCACATCTTCAGATTTCTGTGATTTGAACACGGAATTGAGGAAATTACAGACTGCCATCGACTTTGGTGCTGACACTGTGATGGATTTGAGCACAGGAGGTGATATCTCAGCTATCAGAAGGGCCATCGTGCATGCCAGCGCCGTACCTGTGGGCACGGTGCCCATTTATCAGGCTGGTATTGAAGCTATTGAGAATCGTGGAGCCATCGTAAACATGAGTGTGGACGAGATTTTCGGGGTGATAGAAGAACACGCCAAAGACGGCGTTGATTTTATGACCGTCCACTGCGGTGTGACCCAGGAGTCTCTGGCCAGACTCAAAAAGCAGAGTAGGCAGACTGACATAGTGTCTCGAGGAGGAGCGTTCTTCATAGGCTGGATGCTCCATAACGATAAGGAAAATCCATTGTATCAATACTATGACCGCTTGCTGGACCTTGCCCTTGAATATGACTTCGCCTTGAGTCTGGGCGACGGCTTGCGTCCCGGATGCCTGGCTGATGCCACCGATAGGGCTCAAGTCCAAGAATTGATTATCCTGGGCGAATTGGTGGAACGCGCTAGAGAAGCCGGTGTACAAGCTATGGTTGAAGGGCCCGGGCATTTGCCCTTGAATCAAATCGCCGCCAATGTTCAACTGGAAAAGAGCCTTTGTCGTGGGGCACCTTTCTATGTTCTCGGGCCCCTAGTAACCGATATAGGTGCTGGCTACGACCACATTACTGCCGCTATTGGCGGGGCAATTGCCGCTGCCGCCGGCGCAGACTTCTTGTGCTACGTTACGCCTACCGAGCACCTTTCCCTCCCCGGTATACAGGATGTTAAAGAAGGGGTAATCGCCTCTCGTATAGCTGCTCATGCTGCCGATATCGTCAAGGGTGTACGAGGTGCCAAGGAATGGGATGAACAGATGTCCGGGGCTCGGAAGGCGCTTGATTGGAAGACTCAAACTGAATTATCCCTAGACCCAGAACTCTCGCGGCAAATCCATTCCAAGATACCAGCTAGCGGAGCGACTTGCAGCATGTGTGGCAAATATTGTGCTATGGCGATAGTGGGAAAATACCTCGGCATCTCAGCACCCAAATGCTAAGGTGACCGTCAGCTGACACGTTGTAAGTGGAGAATGAAGGCAGAAATAATACCCGTTGGCACAGAGATTCTACTGGGCAATATAGTTGACACCAACTCTTCTTTTTTGGCCAACCAATTACCGCTGCTGGGAATCGACCTGTACTTTATCTCTACGGCAGGTGACAACCAGAAGAGGTTGGTGGATACCCTGAGACGAGCCTGGAAAAGGGCAGACCTTATTATCACCACAGGGGGCTTGGGACCTACTCAAGATGATATTACCCGTGACGCCATTAGCGAGCTAGTGAATGAGAGACTTGAAGTTGATGAGAAGTTGTGGCAGGAATTGCAGGCTTTGCTCCGCCGTTATCTTGGGGAAATACCACAAAGCAATATCAGACAGGCGACTGTCATTCCTTCGGCTCAAGTAGTTCCCAATCGCATGGGCACAGCGCCTGGCTGGTGGGTTGAGAAAGACGACCACATAATTATAGCTCTACCCGGGCCGTCCGATGAGATGAAAATGATGTGGCAAGAAGGCATTCTGCCCAAACTGGAGCAAAGAGCGACGGGAGAAGTCATCCTATCGAGGGTGATTAAGACTTTTCGGCTGGCTGAAGCTAAGGTGGATGAAATGGTGGCCTCTATCTCTAAACTATCCAACCCTACTCTGGCTACTTATATCAATCCCGACGGCGTTTATCTGCGTATTACCGCCAAAGCAAAGGAGAAAAGAGAAGCGCAGCGCCTTATCGCTCAAAGCGAGGAACAAATTCGCAACATGCTATCTCCCTATATTTGGGGGGTGGACGATGATACGCTGGGCACTGTCATTGGAGGACTGCTCAGAGCCAAGAACCGGAGTCTGGCAACTATGGAATCTTGCACCGAGGGGCTTCTATGCGGCACCATTGCCAATGGCCGGGAAAGCTGCACTTATTTCAAGGGAGGATTGCTAGCTGCCTGTGATGAGGCTAAAATGGCTTGTGGTGTCGATGTTGCCATTATGGATGAATACGGCAAGGAAAGCATTCAGGTAGCTAAGGCAATGGCTGAGATTGCACGCAGGAATCTGAGAGCCGATGTCGGCATAGGTGTTGGGGGTAGCATGAATGCCGACACAAATTCCGGCGAGGCATTCGTAGGCTTGAGCAGTAATAAATTCGAGAAGACCTTCACCCATCGGCTCCGTGGGAATCGCTCAAGAATGAAGCAGAGAGCAGTTTACGCCGCCCTTTTCGATTTAAGAAAGATGCTGCTCGAGGAGGTCTAATGCACTTAATTATAGACGGCTATTCCAGCAACCAACAAATCCTCCGAGACGAAGATTTTCTTCGGAAGTGGTTGGAAGATTATCCCGCCAAGATTGGAATGACCAGGATTTCGCCACCATATGTGATTAAGTATATAGGACCAGTGTTAGAGGATTGGGGGATATCTGGATTCGTTTTTATAGCGGAAAGTCATATTGGCATCCATACCTTTGTTGAGCAAAACTACATTAACATAGACGTTTTTTCCTGCAAGGACTTTGATACCGGCAGAGCAATAGAAGATTTTCGACAGGGATTCCAGTTGGCTAAGCTGCGCACCTGTCTAATTGACAGAAAGTGGCCCAGGGAAGAGACAGCGATGACGAATCCTCAAAGTTTTGTCGACCATGAATGACCATGATTGTCGCCCTGAACCATTTGCCGGTTGGCAGGAGGGGACATTCTTGCCACACGAGGTCTTTGCTGGATTAGAACCACCCTATTCAAATCTACAGGAAGCCAAGGTAGTAATTCTGCCTGTCCCCTACGACAGCACCAGCGAATGGCGAAGTGGCTCTCGCCACGGCCCACAGGCTATTATCAACGCCTCCCAGTATTTGGAGCTTTACGATTTAGAGCTGGACCGCGAGATATATAAAGTTGGCATTTCTACTCTGCCTCAGGTAGAACCCCTGCTGAGCAGCCCCCAGGATATGATTAACAGAGTCTATAAAGTGGTTGAAGGCTTAGTACGAAAAGAGAAATTTGTAGTGCTGCTCGGTGGAGAGCACTCCCTTTCTTTAGGGGCAGTCCGAGCTTTCAAGGAAGCGTTTCCCAGACTTTCTGTTTTGCAGCTGGATGCTCACGCTGACCTTCGA
>JALHUO010000055.1 GCA_022866545.1 Dehalococcoidia bacterium
CTCCCGGACGCGCCGGGCAATCAGCATGCTATATTGAGACCCAAAGTCAAGCACTACTATAGTCTCACGATCGCTTGGAGGTAGCTTGGGCTCAACTACAGGCTGCTCACCGCGCAACTCTTTAGCCAGCCCCAGATAAGTGGAGACTTCGATATCATCGCTGGCAACAATTCTGTGGCTTTCTACCTTCTTTTTCATGGCAGATTTGCGGTGGAGGATAGACTTAGCTTATCACTATTTTGAACTATTATCAACAGAAATAGGCTGAGTCTTCTTCCGCCTTGGAAAGGCCTATCACTTATGATTGAAGCCTTGCCAGCCCTTCGGATGCAGAAGAAAGGGGACTTCTGACTCACGCGAGCACCGGTGTTATACTAACACTGAGAAAGATGGGCGTTCTACAACGAGAAATCGAGAAGGGGATTGAAATCCTGCAAAAGGGTGGAGTGATTGCCTTCCCAACTGATACAGTCTATGGCCTGGGAGCTGACGCCTTCAATACCAGAGCCGTGGAAAGGGTTTATGAGATAAAGAACCGACCCAGGTATCAGGCATTGCCCTTGCTTGTCGCTGATGTCGACCAACTGACTACTCTGGCGGAACCGATACCAGAAATTGCCTGGCTTTTGGCAAGGCGGTTTTGGCCCGGCGCGTTAACTCTGGTTCTATCAAAAAAAGATTCGTTGCCTGCCCGTCTGGCTTCAGGATCCACCATAGCAGTGCGCGTTCCTAACCACCCTGTCTGTCTGGCTCTCATAAAAGGCTTGGGAAACCCCGTAACCGGAACCAGCGCCAATGTTAGCGGCCAGTCGGCTGCCTTGACTGCCGAGGAAGTTGAACAACAGTTGGGAGGAAGAATCGACCTTGTTATCCACGGAGGCAAATGCCCCGGTGGCAAGGAATCTACAATAGTGGACGTTACCCACGAACCGCCGATAATGTTGCGTCAGGGCATCATAGCGTGGCATGATATTGACAAAGCGTACAGGGAATACCTGGAGGCAAAGTGACTCGCATTGCTGTGGGCTGTGACCATCGAGGCTTTGCTCTGAAGGAGCTGATTGTGCCCTTCCTGCGGAAGGCAGGCCATAGCTACCAGGATTTTGGCTGTTACAACGCCGATCCTGTTGATTATCCTGACATCGCCCGGAAAGTCGGGGAGGCAGTAGCGTCGGGCAATTTTGACTTTGGCATTCTAATATGCAGTACGGGCATAGGTATGTGCATAGCCGCCAATAAAATAAAGGGGGTAAGGGCTGCTTTGTGCCACAACGTGTTTGCAGCACAAAGAGCTCGCCAGCACAACGATGCCAACATCTTGTGTCTAGGGGGGGAAGACGTAGATACAAAGTCGGCTTTGGAAATCGTCAAGACTTTCCTAACCACAGATTTCGAAGGCGGCCGCCACGCAAGAAGGGTGAACAAGATAAGAGCATTGGAGGGACATCCCACAAAGAGTAGCCCGACCTCATAAGGGAGTCAACCCGAAGGGCAGCCGTTTCCTCAGGTCACACTAGATACCGGCTTCTTAGGTCACGGGACAACTTGGCCGTTAACTCCAGAGTCTGGTTTGCCGCTTCCAGCGACAGGCTTGCCAGGGTACAAGAAGGGGTTATCAGCCCTTGAGCTATGATCTGCTTAAACTTGATGCCATCCCTGGCGAATGGAGCCATAGTGTCTTCTAGGCGGTCACGAAGACTGGGCAAAGACTCCTTTGCTAAAGCCTCTTCCTCGTTCGGGACTATCCCCCAGGCAATATTGCCGCCACGCTGAAGAAAGGACTTCACCTTGGCCGAGTGGGTACTTAGAGAAGAGCCATAGTCATAGGCATCAAAGCTGAGAATATCAGTTGAGGTGTCCAGAAGAACTGACCAGTCAGTGTTTCCGCAGCAGTGCAATCCCTTTATCCCTTTGATCCCCCTGAATACCTCTTCTAGTAGAACAGGCACTTTCTCTTCAGGAATTGGAGTAAACACCGAGCCTAAAGAAATCAAGTAGGGCTCATCAACGAAGATGATGGGGTTGGGCGATATGTTCCTCAACATACTCTCCTGCCACGAAGCCTTCAGCCGCAGAAACTTGGCCGCGGCTTCTGCCAAAGTGTCGTCGTAGAGTATTCCCCGACCGTCCCGATGAGTAACCGCCAAGCCCCACGTTACAGGGCCTGTCACCTGCCCCTTGACTATCTTACTACCCGCTGCCTTGGAGAGAAATGCATGAAGCCCGGCGGCGTAGTCCCTTGAAACACCATATTTACGGCTATCGCCTTGTTCACAATCAATATGAATTTGCTCGAGTTCGCTTTCAAAATTGGCCGACGGCTCAATATGAATCTTATCCCCCTGTTCAACTACCCCAGGGAAGCCCTCGCTGAATTGGACAATCATATTTTCTCTGAGAGACCGCTTGGGCAACTGCGGCCAGATGGGGATGTCAGGCAGATATTTCATAATAACGGCACAAGCCTCATCAGGATTTGTGTGAGGCATGCTGCCGATAGCAGTAGGTAAACACCCAAACTCAAGCTTGGCTGACATCTTCTTCCTCAGCTAGATACTTGCCAATGAATAGCCCTAGCTGTTTCCTTTTTTCTTTAGGTATGTATTTCGCGTCAGTGGCTATGGCATATTGAAGGGCGCTAGCACAGGCACACTCTCGTTCCTGCGGTATGGAAGGCAGTAGTAACTTCAAGATTTTCCCGGCAGTATCAATGCCCATCTTCAAGTTGGCTAAAATCATCTCCGTAGTCACCGATTGATAACTTGGATGCCAGCAATCATAATCGGTGACAATAGCCACTGTGGCATAGCATATTTCTGCCTCTCTGGCTAACTTAGCTTCAGGCAAGGCTGTCATCCCAATAACATCAGCACCCCAGGAGCGATAGAGTTGTGCCTCAGCCTTGGTGGAGAACTGCGGACCTTCCACGACCAGATAAGTACCACCCTTATGAAACTCTGCCCCAACCTGAGTGCTTGCCTCAAACGAAAGTTGACTCAAAACAGGACAGAAGGGTTCCGCGAGAGAGACATGTCCGACTATCCCATCGGTGAAAAAAGTGCTGGCTCTTCCTTTAGTGGCATCAATTAGCTGGTCGGGAATGACTATGTCCAGAGGTTCTATCTCTTCCCTGAGACTGCCCACAGCGCTCACAGAGATGATCCTTTCTACACCCAGAGATTTCAAGGCGTATATATTGGCTTTCGCTGGTAGTTCACTGGGACCTATTCGATGCCCTTCGCCATGTCTGGGAAGAAAGGCAACCCTTACTCCTTCCAGGTTGCCCAAGATAATAGCGTCGCTGGGCTCGCCAAAGGGCGTGCTGACCTTCACTTTCTTCGCCTCCGTCACTCCCTGCATCTTATAAAGCCCGCTTCCACCAATGACGCCAATTCTTGCTTCAGCCATTTGACACTCACCTATTACTTAGAAGACGCATGTCGCTCTGGTAAAGCTCTTTCCGCAAACAAATTTCATAAGCTATCACCCTTAAACGGGGATGTATTCAGGAGGCCGAATCTCAACGAGCCTTATGGCTTCTGAATCACATCCCACGGCGCAAACACCACAACCGAAACACTTTTCCGAACCTATCTGTGCCTTCAGTTTCTTTTCCCCCGGGATTTTGACCATATCCACCGCTTCAAAGGGGCACCTTTCCACACAGGTCTGACACCCATCGCAGGCTACCTTGTCCACCTCTGCCTGAAACCTGCTCTTGGCCACTCCTTTCTCAAGGACACCATACTTAGTAAGAGGATAGTAGAAGACACAGCAGTCAGCACAGCAATTGCAGATCACATTGGCGACCACAGAACCGTTAAACACACTATGTACGAGACCGGCCTTCTCCGCGACATCCATAATCTTCATCGCCTCATCCTTAGTCAGTTCCCTACCGGTCCCTCTTGTTATGGCATACTCGGCGGCTCGGTTGACTTGAAGACAGACCTCAACCGGCGAATCACACCTTGTCCCTACTCTCCGACAAGAACAGCTGGTCAGAGCAAACCTGGTGGCCTTGTCAAGGATAGCCTCCACATCCTCAGACGGAAGGAGTTTCGTCTCTTTGGAGATGGCCTTTCTGGCCGGGATCGCCCTCCACAGAGGCATTTTCCAGGTCTGAACGATCTTTGCCCAGTCAGCGTACCATTCTGCCTGGAGGAAATCCTCCCAGAGATCGAGTAGTTCACGTCCCCACACCTTGTCCGACCTCACATCACAGGCCGTGGCATCATGGAGCTGAAATATATCCCTGGCAAATTGATAGCCCTTGGAGGTCATGAAGATGCCCCCCTTCTCAAAGAGCTTTTTGAGCATCTCGTTCACCTTTTCTTCTTTTTTGCCCAGCTTCTGGGCAAGCTCAGCCACAGGACACGGAAGAGAAGCTACTATCTCAGCTTCCTCCTTGTCCATGAGCCTTCTGAGCAACTTCCCAAGCCTCTCCGACTCAGCGTAACCAAGTTTCCCGGCCAAGACTACGTAAGCGTCTGCCATTTGTGTGTCTCCTTTCTATTTTGCGTGACAAAAAACACAATTCCCTGCTCTTCCATCCCCCATGCCACTTGCCCTTCTTCTTCGAGATACTTCAGATGAGCCATGGCCTCTCCAAAAGCAAACAACTTCTGTGCCGCCGGAAATGAATCCCAAGACTTGAAACCTATGTCCCAGGTCATTTGCGATGCAATCTGGTAGGCATTTTGCCTACCTTTGCCCAGAATAGAGATGACCTCAGCGAGTCTCGCTTCATGGTGCTGCTTCAGTTCCCGAATCCTTTCCTTTTGATTCCTGAAGATATTCCTATGACCGGGCAATATGAGTTCAACATCCAAATCATAAACCTTGTCCAGGCTCATCAGATATTCTTTTAGCGGATTCCGCTCCTCCACGGAGAGGGTGATGTTCGGAGTTATGTCAAAAAGGATATGATCACCGCATATGAATATTCTCCTGCCGGGCTCGTAAAGACAGATGTGACCTGGAGTATGCCCCGGGGTCTCAATGCATCTAAATGAGTAATCCCCGATGTCTATCGTATCACCGTCTTTGAGGACGCAAAAATTCAAGGAGGTATTTGGGCTGTATCTGCGACCGGGGTGGCTTGCAACAGCCTTTTCCAGCTCCTCCCCGGGAAAGCCGCATTTACGAGCAGAATCAATCATCTTCTCCCAATGCTCAGGCGTACTAGACCTGATAATCTCTGCATCTGCCTGGCCAAAGCAGATTCTCGCTCCTTCTCGAGCGAGAGTTGACACTAAACCTGAGTGGTCTGCATGCATATGCGTGATGAAGAAATCGGCTTGGTTCAGGTCCACGCCACATTCGTCTAAGCCGGAAACTAGTGCCCCCCTGCAGTCCTCTCGATTCCACCCAGTATCAATAACTAAAGACCGCTCTGGCCCCTTCACAACATAAGAATTGGTGGCTCTCAGAGGGCTTCCGGGGAGAGGGACTTTGGTTCTATAGAGACCTGGCAGTATTTCTTCCATTGATGCACCGAGAAATCCTTGTTATGTTCTTAGCACGAGCCCCATGCGATACTACCCTGGCACTATTGGGCAGACGAAAACCTAGCACATTCTCCCGCAATTGTCCACCCATGCACTTATTGGCGCCGCACGTCCTTAGAGACGACCACTCTCCGTCACCGATTGATTATTGCCCTCACGACCCGTGTCACCAAGCAGACACTTGGCAGTTCGAACTAGGGAGACGTCTTCCCGAGAGCCTGCAACGAGAGCTGCCACGGCCAGCTCCATATTCATTGGCCAGCCCTGGGGGCCAATGCGCCCAGCGATGTAACGGAGTCAAGAGGTTGACAAACACTGGGAAAACAGATAGTATTCTCGTGCTGTTAATGAGTCCTCAGATTACGCAACTTATCCATGCAAGCGGCTATTAGGAGCACAAGTGAGGGGGCACCTCACGGGTATCTTGGCCCGCTACCCGTCAATAGTAGACTCCCATTTTCCCTTTCGCCCAACGAATCCCTGCTGCGGCATGCTGAGGACTGGGTCGCGGACCGGTTGTCGTAAGAGCAAGAACTAAAACGAAAGTGAGGTATTGTGACACATGAACAGAGTTAGAACACCAAAGCCAGATGCCATCTTCCCTTGGCAACCCGACGAACTCTCCGGAGCCAGGCCAGCCCGTCTCATGAATTTTGTCGACGGGAAATGGCTGGAAACCAAGAAGTATAGAAAGGTCGTAGACCCGCTGTCAGGCGAACCATTCATCGAGATGCCGGACACCAGCGAAAAGGAATTGGCACCTTTCATTCAGTCCCTGGCAAGATGCCCCAGATATGGCTTGCATAACCCGATCATGAATGTCGAAAGATACCTGATGTATGGACAGATCAGTGAGAAACTCGCTGATTTTCTCAGAAGTGGCGAAGGGGAAAACTACTTCACGAGGCTGATTCAGAGAGTTATGCCTAAGGATACTCAGCAATGCCGTAATGAAGTCACTGTGACAGCCACATTCCTGGAGAACTTTTCTGGCGATCAGGTCAGGTTCCTTGCCAAGGGACAGACTACTCCGGGCAACCACCTGGGGCAGGAGGCCATCGACTATCGCTGGCCACACGGTCCAGTGGCGGTGGTCACGCCCTTCAACTTCCCTATGGAGATAATGGCCTTGCAGACGATGGGCGCCCTGTACATGGGCAACAAGCCGGTTCTCAAGCAAGCGACGATTACCTCTATTGTTGCCGAAGCTTTTGTAAGGTTGCTCTTGCATTGTGGGATGCCCGCGCAAGATCTGCTTCTCATTCATTGCAGCGGTCAGGTAATGGAGAAACTGGTTGCCGATCCCGTGACTCAGTTCACTCAGTTCACCGGCAGCACTTCGGTTGCAGAGCGGCTTTTGGAGCTGACCAAGGGAAAGTGCCGCATTGAGGATGCTGGCTTCGACTGGAAGATAGTCGGGCCGAATGCAATCCCATCTATGATCGAGCTTGTGGCAGCGCAGTGTGATATGGATGCCTACGCGGCGAGTGGTCAGAAGTGTTCCGCCCAGAGCTTGTTGGCTGTTCACGAGAATTGGGTCAAGCTTGGACTCCTGGCGAGGATAGCAGAACTTGCCGCCAAACGCAGCATAAGAGATCTCACCATCGGTCCGGTGCTGACCTGGACCAACGAGATGATTGAGGAGCACATCGACAAGCTGCTGCGCATCAAGGGCGCGAAGATGCAGTTTGGAGGCAAACGCTTGAAGAGGCATTCGATACCATCATGCTACGGCAGCTTTGAACCGACTGCCGTGTTCATACCACTAAAGAGTATTCCGCCACACGTTGATCTGGCTACAACCGAGCTTTTTGGGCCCCTTCAGGTCATAACAACGTGGGAAACCAAGGACGACCTTAAGTTGCTGCTGAACATATGCAATTCCATGGAGCATCATCTTACGGCCGGAGTCGTGGACAACGATCCGGACTTCCTGAACAACGTATTGGGACAGACGGTAAACGGCACGACGTATGCCGGTATCAGAGCCAGAACCACAGGAGCGCCTCAGTGGCATTTCTTCGGTCCATGTGGGCATCCAGCCGCTGCTGGGATCGGAACGATAGAAGCCATCAAGAATGTCTGGTCGCTGAACAGGACGATCATAAAGGATACCAACGCGCTCTCCTGGAACGCGTAGGGTCATGAACCCTTGTTCATCGCCCCGACCTGTCTTTGCTTGCGTCAGAAAATGAGTCTCTGCGCGAGGTCTGTGTGTCATCTTGTTCAGTCGCTTGTCGCTTTAGGTCAGCTGGGCATATTTCCTTTGATCGTCAAAACGAAGCAGTGATTGAACTTTACGTGGAACAGGAATCTCGACTGAGGATATCGTGCCAATCAAGAAGAGGAGAGAATGCCGTTTTTTTCGTGCAAGAGGTATTGCATTTCACTACATTTAGTGGTACAATCCTCTCATACCACAATCCTTAGGAGGGGTTAGTGAATTGTCCCTATTGTGGCGGGCAGGAGTCAAGAGTGATAGATTCCCGGAGCCTGGATGAAGGGGTGAGGCGCCGAAGAAAGTGCTTGGCCTGCAATACTCGCTTCACTACGTACGAACGTGTACAGCCGCATGATATTTTCATTATTAAGAAGGATGGACGACGTGAGGAACTTAGCCGGGATAAGGTTCTCTTGGGTATCCACAAAGCCTGTGAAAAACGCCCACTTCCAACGGGTGCTATTGACAAACTTGTGGATACCATCGAGGCTGAGCTCTACAAGGCGGGCAAAAGCGAGGTCTCCAGTTCCTATATCGGCGATTTGGTCATGGAGGGGCTGAAGAAGCTGGATCATATTGCCTACATTCGCTTTGCCAGCGTTTATCGCGAATTTGCTGATATCGGCGCTTTGAAGCAGGAGGTAGATAGCCTAGCGGTGCGAAAAGAACTCACTCCAGCAAACCAGCTACGGCTACCCTCTTCTGAGGCGGTGAGTTCCCCTACCGGTCGCAAAAGGAGATAAAGATGCCCAAAACCCGTCGGAAAGACAACCAAAAACCTATTGAGCGAGACAGGGTAGCTCAAGCTGTTTTCGCTGCTGCCGAGTCCATGGGCATAAGTGACAGGAAATTGTTGGAGAAATTCACAGAGCAAGTGAGCCAGCGCCTAGAGGTGGCTCAGCCCTTCCCAAGTATGGCAGGATTGGTTCCCCGGCAGACCAAACAACCTGTGTCCTCCTTTCAGATTCAGGCAATGGTTAAGGAAATTCTAACTGCAGATGAATTTTCTCCCCAGGCCAGAAGCCAGGTCATTTCTGGAATCAAACTCAGCGATAATGCCCTAAGAGTCTTAGAAAGGAGATACTTAACAAAAGACGGAGAAGGGAAAGTCGTTGAGACCCCACAAGGGCTGTTTCGTCGCGTCGCCAGGCACATTGCCTCAGCCGAGCTTGTCTACAATCCCAAGGCTGACGCCTCTCTCTATGAGGAAGCTTTCTATAAACTAATGGAAAACTTGGAATTCCTGCCCAACTCTCCCACTCTGATGAATGCCGGTCACGAGCTGGGACAACTGTCCGCTTGCTTTGTTTTACCTATTAACGATTCTATGGAGTCCATTTTCGACGCGGTCAAATATACTGCTTTGATTCACAAAAGTGGCGGTGGTACAGGCTTTTCTTTTTCTCGACTTAGACCGGAAAGGGATAGAGTGGGGTCGACAGGTGGCATCGCCAGCGGCCCTGTTTCTTTCATGCGAGTTTTTGATGCTACTACCGATGTCATCAAGCAAGGCGGCATGCGCCGTGGGGCCAATATGGCCATACTCAATGTCGAACATCCTGACATCTTGAGATTTGTTGAGGCTAAAGATAACCCGGAGGCCCTGACCAATTTTAACCTTTCTGTAGCTGTGACCGATGAGTTCATGAAAGCCGTCGAAAAAGGTACCGATTACAGTTTGGTGAACCCGCGAACTGGAGATGTAGTGGATAAGCTCAATGCCAGAGAGGTATTCAACAAAGTAGTCGACATGGCCTGGCGCACCGGCGACCCTGGCATTGTGTTTATCGACGAGATAAACAGGCACAACCCCACGCCTGAGTTAGGTAGAATAGAAAGCACCAACCCCTGCGGAGAACAACCATTGTTCCCCTTTGAATCCTGTAACTTAGGCTCCATAAATCTGTCCAAGATGGCGGCGGACAAAAATGCTCAGCCACATATCGATTATGAGAAGGTATCCCGAACAGTCAAGCTGGTAGTCCGCTTCCTTGATAATGTCATAGAAGTCAATCAATTTCCCTTGCCAGAGATTGAAAAGATGACAAAAACTACCAGGAAGATGGGCCTGGGGGTGATGGGTTTTGCCGATGTGCTGATTCAGCTTGGCATCCCTTACGATAGTGAACAAGGGCTCAATGCAGCTGAGGAAATTGCCCGTTTTATCTGTGAAGAGGCCAATAAAGCTTCGATAGAGCTAGCTCAAGAAAGGGGAGTCTTCCCTGCTTTCCAGGGAAGCATTTATGACGCGCCCGACGGTCCTCGTTTTCGAAATGCCTCTCGGACCACCATTGCCCCTACTGGCAGTTTGAGCATAATCGCTAATTGCTCCAGTGGCATTGAGCCATTGTTTGCACTGAGCTACGTGCGTCACATCCTGGAAGGCGAAGAATTTATAGAGGTGAACCCTTATTTCGAGGAGGCTGCCAAAAAGGGAGGGTTCTATTCTCCTGAACTAATGAAGCAGCTGGCTGAGGGGAAAAGTTTGAAAGATATAGAAGGAGTCCCCGAAGAGGCAAAAAGGCTCTTCGTCACCGCCCATGACATATCTCCCGAGTGGCACGTTAAGATGCAGGCAGTTTTCCAAAAATTTACTGATAGCGCTGTGTCCAAGACAGTCAATTTCCCTCACGATGCGACACCCGACGATGTAGCCAAAGTGTATATGCTCGCTTACCGAGAAGGCCTAAAGGGAATCACCATCTACCGAGATAGAAGCCGAGAAAGTCAGGTTCTCACTTTGGGTGAGGGAGTGAAGAAGGCTGAAGGTAAGCTAGCTCCCAGGAAAAGGCCTAAAGTCACTAGAGGCGTAACCGAAAGAGTCAACACCGGGTGTGGTTACATCTATGTGACAGTAAATTTTGATAGCAAGGGAATATCCGAAGTTTTTACCACCTTAGGAAAGGCTGGGGGTTGTGCCGCGGCACAACTTGAGGCTATCAGCCGCCTCACATCGGTAGCTCTGAGGTCCGGAATAGACATAGATTCTATTGTAAAGCATCTGCGTGGTATCAGGTGCCCTTCCATCGCTTGGGAGCAGGGGCATGCCATCTTGTCTTGCGCCGATGCTATCGCTAGCGTGCTTGAGAAGTATGCTAAGAAGGAAGAGACTGCCAGCAATTCTGACAAGCCTTCCAAAAACCCTGACATGGTCCAGAGTTGGGCCGGGCAATGCCCTGATTGTGGTGGTCCTTTGATCTACCAAGAAGGCTGCAACATCTGCCTGGTCTGTGGCTTTACCAAATGCGGATAGGGCGCGAGAGAAGCATGTCCTGAACGGAGTCGAAGGATGGGTAGTGCGAGACGTAGTTACTATTTAGCTCTTAAGCAGACAAGCAAAGTTGCCAATTCAGCTCTTGGCTTAAGGAGAATCTGCAATTCTATAGCCAAAAGCGCTGCCTTAGCAGTGCAGGCAAATGGCTGCCGCATTTTATCCCTCAATCCTAAAAAGGAGTATCTGATTACTGTAGGCGCCTACGGTTTGAGCGACCTCTATCTCAAAAAAGGCCCTCTCAATGTCCATAAAAGCCTCCCGGATATCCTTGACGGCAAAGTGGTATTTATTGCCGATGCCACTAAAGATAAGAGAGTTCAATATCCCGAAATAGCACTAGCACAAGGAATATCTTCTATTCTCGGGATTCCCGTACTTAGGAAAGGAGAAGCTATCGGAGAGATTCGAATCTACACTCGTGAGCCTCGTCAATTCTCTGAAGCTGACAAAAGTTTCCTCCTCAGCGTCGCTGATATGTGCGCCGTCATCTTCGAGAGGGCAGAGCTTCATCAATTGCTGGAACAAGACTACAAGACAAGTGAGAAACGAAGAAAATCGTCTCGAACATCTTCGTTACCCACTACCGCGCTGAGGCCAACCAGTTTCGCTCATCCTAGCGAGGAGGATTTTGCCAAGCTTCTGGACTTCTACTGTATTGAATGGCTTTATGAGCCTCGTTCCTTTCCGCTTAGATGGCAAGGTGACAAGATAGCCGAGATGTTCACCCCCGATTTCTATTTGCCCGAGCTAGACCTTTATGTTGAACTCACTACATTGAAACAACATCTGCTAACCGGGAAGAATCGCAAGCTACGCCAGCTCAGAGAACTCTACCCTGATGTCAACATCAGGCTTCTGAACAAAAGCGATTTTCTCAAGTTGTTAGCCAAATATGGTTATGGCCCTCTTGGCGAAGCCAAAGTAGAGGGAATCGACCGAGTTTTGTACAGCCACGTCAAAATCCAACGAAGGGTAAGAACCCTCGCCAGACACATTTCACGTGACTACGCTGGTCAGCGACTAGTCCTAATAGGCGTCCTGAAGGGCGTTGTTTGCTTCATGTCTGACCTGATGCAGCACCTCTCTATTCCGGTCACTCTGGACTTTATGGCTATCTCATACTACGGTGGGGACGGTCAGGTAGTCAAGATAACCAGAGACCTCGACAGTAGCATAACAGGGCAACATGTGCTGATGGTCGAAGATATTGTAGATACTGGCATGACGCTGAATTATATTCTCGATCACCTCTCTGCCCACAATCCTGCCAGTCTTCGGGTTTGCACTTTGCTTGATAAGAGAGCACGCCGGCTGATTAACATCCCCATTGATTACGTAGGCTTTGAGGTTCCCGATGAGTTCGTGGTGGGTTATGGCTTAGATTACAAGGGAGAATACCGCAATTTGCCCTTTGTTGGCATCCTTCATCCGGAGCTGATAAAAGACAAGAAACAACGGCAACAGCCACTAAGTTAGTTAGTTTTCTCACAGAAACACTGATGAGCCCTGCGATGCCTAATGCCCGAGATTACAATAAGAAATGCCCCAAGTAACCTCCCTCTTCTTGGCTCACCATCCACTCTCCCTTCTGCTTCCACCTACCTTGCGCCAGGCACTTCATCACCCGGCACCTTTCAGCTTCCACTTGGTCAGCGGTCGGTTCCACACCCGCCAAGTTCTTGTTTGATTACTCGGAGCATTCTTATATTAGCACACTTCTAGGACATTGTCAAGGGGCACAAGAACTGATTCTGCTCACTCATGGTGAGTGCCCCATCTAGCATTGAATCTTTCTTTCACTTGTGGATTAACCAGGCCCTGAGGCCACTCCCCCCGCAATACCCGAGCTACCTCTTCCCAGGGCCACCTGAATAATTCCTCACGCGACTCCTCAGAGTAATAGGCAAAATGACCAGTAATCAGAATATTGTTAAGCTTCAGCAATGGATTATCCTGGCCAGGAGGTTCTGACTCCAACACATCCAGGCCAGCACCCGCAATTAATCCCCCGGAAAGGGCCGTATAAAGAGCCATTTCGTCAACGAGCTCTCCACGGGCTGTATTGATGAAATAGGCGGTGGGCTTCATCTTCTTGAACTGCTCAAGCCCCATCATATGCTTAGTTTCAAGGGTCAGACTGGTATGCATGCAAACGAAGTCCGACTCTTCAAGCAACTGGTCGAGCCCTACCGACTTCACATCAAATGTCTTAAGCAGGACATCAGGCACATGGGGACTGTAGGCAATGATTCTGAAGCCGAAAGCTTTGGCTTTTGGGACAAGGGTACGGGCTATATTGCCAAAGCCGATAAGCCCCAGGGTCTGCCCAGATAGCCGATGTAGCGGCTTCAAGGCGTTCAAGTAATCTGCCTGGGTACTCCATTTACCGCTCTTAATGTCAGGAAGTACTTGATAGAATTTCCTGGCACAGGCGAGAATGAGTGCCATCGCGTGGTCTGAGACTTCCTCCAAGCAGTAATAGGGATTATTGGCAACACAAATGCCTTTTTCTGTAGCTGCGCCTATATCTACATTATCATAACCTATGCCTGTAAGAGCAATCAGTCGGCATTTGTTCAGATTCTCGATTACTCTGGGACTAAAGACATAGCCGGGCGTTATCCTTATTCCCAACGCTATGACGGCATCAGCTCCAGAACAGCCAGAGATGAGTTCGTCTTCAGTAGCACAGAAAGTCTTTTCCACTTCCGCCCCCAACTTGATCAAGAGGTCATCGTAGGTGGGAACTATTCCGGGCGCATGAAAGGTATCAACTGTTTTGAAGCTCAAAGCCCTGACTCCTGTTTTATCTTTGCTGGAATGATCGCCATCCCCGTAAACTCTATGATTATAGCATTACCACATTGGCATCTTCAGCGTGAATCCACCGGGCTCTTTCCACATTTCCATTAGGCCCGGGTGAGTGCAACGACCAGAAAAGAGAATCGGTAAGGACCCAAGATGCATATTCTGCCCTCCGACACTCACTTGCACTAAGCCTTGCGACAATATACTATATAGACAACTCGAGTCGACCTGACCCGAAACCAAGATAAAGGGCGTTAATCCAATCAGTGGCGAAATAGGAGGTTGAGATGTCTAATTTGGTTGCCAAGGTAATATCCCAGAAAGGGACGTGCGAGGCTCAACACAAGGTTGGTGATGAGTTTGTCATCGCAGAAGGCATCCCGCCCAACCTTTGTTCATGGGCTTTTCACGCCATTTTCCCCTGTGCCCAGGTCTTGCGATTTGGTGGTTCCTTCCCCTGGGAGAAGGACCGAAACAAGACTGCTGTTGCCTGCCCCGACCCGGAAAACCCGGTGGTGTTTGAACTGAGGCGCACCTCACCCTAACGAGATAATCGCGAGGCTAGGTGGCGCAAAATGCACCCAAATGAACGGACCATAGCGGATGTTTTCGCTGGGCTGAAGGAGAGGGTTCTTTTTTGGGGGTCACGTCGATACTATGAAGTGATTGGGCAATGTCACGCCCTATGACCTCTACAGAGGAAGACATCTTGAAATAACACGGATGAAGAAGGAGGTCGAGAGCAAGACATAAACAGCAGGAAGAGATTATGACAAGACCGCCACGGAGGGAGACACATCTTTAAAAAGTATCTGATATTTTCGATGACTCAATTACCCACTTCCACGGACTACATATAGTCGCTATATGCATAAGTGTTATGGAGGCGAGACATGCGAACAATGCGCACATGGTTTCTAGAGACTAGACCGCAGTTTTTGATAATTTCGTTGATGGTGGTATTTCTAGGTACTTCAGTAGCCTGGTATCATGGTTACTTCAGCCTTTTATATTTTTTACTGGCTCTCATTGGACTACTCCTTGTCCACATTAGCGTTAACACATTGAATGATTATTTCGACTACAAGAGCGGGATAGACCTGGAAGTAAAAAGAACGCCTTTCAGTGGGGGAAGCGGCATCTTATCTGCCGGGCTTCTCCCTCCCGTATCTGTTGGCAGGTTTGGTCTCGTCTGTTTTTTATTAGCCATTCCGATAGGCATCTATTTTGTTGTTATCCTTCCAAGAGGCTGGCTTTTAGTGCCCGTTCTGGTAACGGGCGCACTCTGTGTACTTCTATATACAACTCACATTAAAAGATGGGGGTTGGGCGAAATCGCTTGCGGCTTAGGGCTGGGAACATTGCCGATCTTAGGAGCCTACTTTGTTCAAAGCGGAACCTATACCTGGGAGGTGGTGATTGCAGCTATACCCTCGGGGATTTTACTCCATAATGCCCTGCTGCTAAATGAATTCCCCGATGTGGAGGCTGATGAAAAGGGTGGGAAGAAGACTCTCACCATTGTAATGGGCAAGAAGAAGGCATCTTTATTGTACTCCATGTTGCTCATAGCAATGTATGTGTGGATAGCTGTATGGTCAATAGCGGGGTTTATGCCGATATTTGCCTTACTGGGTCTGCTAACACTTCCTCTGGGAGTGAAAGCAATGAAGGGAGCCCGGCATTATGATGAAGAGAGCAAATTGATACCCGCTCTGGGCGCTAATTTGATGGTAATTATAGGCACCCAGGCTCTATTAGCTGTAGGATATATAATTGCAGCGATTGTCTAGTTTCTCTCTCCTTTTTCAAGCAATTTTTTGAAATTTCATTGAAAACCCGGTAATACTCTCTTGTCACAAATACAAAATTGACGAGGTGATACGACCGTGCTATCTTGGCCTAAACGCAGATGAAGTAGACCGAAAGTTATCGAACAAGGTTGCTGAAGTTGTCTTTAGCTAGATTACAACGAGCCTCAAATTCGTCTGACTGCGAATTCTTTAGTCAAACGACCGCTGATGGTAGGTAGACAGGGCATAAAAGAGCACTCGGGAGAACTTGATGTCACTCTAAAGGAGTGGACAGGATATCGTGATAGCGTCCAGGATGAGTTGAAAGAGATTATTAACAGAACCCCTCCATCTCTTCGCAATATTCTACGATATCACATGGGCTGGGAGAATGAGAAGGGCTGTGCCCGCCAAGGGAAGCCGGGTAAATTTATCCGTTCTATCCTTCATCTTCTCAGCTGTCGAGCAGTGGGAGGGGACACAGCACAGGTATTGCCATCTGCAGCTGCTTTAGAACTTGTCCACAATCTTTCTCTCATCCATGATGATATCCAAGATAGAAGTCATGAACGTCATGGGCGGCCCACGGTGTGGAAGTTATGGGGTAAGTCTCAAGCTATAAACATCGGTGATTTCATGCTTGCTCTGGCTTCTCTAGCCTTGCTCAAGTTGAAAGATAATGGTGTACCCAGCGAAGAGATAATATATTCTTTCCACCTCTTAACCGAAGCCTGCAAGGAGCTTTGTGAAGGGCAATGTCTAGATATCGAGTTCGAGAACAGAGTTGATATTACTGTAGAGGATTATCTCAACATGATAAGAAAGAAAACAGCAGCCCTGATAGCGGCATCTACTTCAATGGGAGCTTATCTGGGCAAAGGAGGAGAGAAGGCCCAGTATTTTCATCAGTTTGGTGAAGCATTAGGTATGGCTTATCAAATTCGTGATGATATATTAGGGATTTGGGGTATAAGAGAAAGCACAGGGAAATCAATAGAGGGGGATCTCAGACAAAGAAAGAAAACTTTACCCGTAGTTTATGCACTTAGAGAGAGCAAGAATAAGGCAAAACTCAAGAGGCTTTTCTCACAGAGGCATATTGGAGTTGGAGATATACCTATAGTAGTGGAGATACTTGATCAATCAGGTGCCCGAGACCATGCCCAGAATTTAATTCAGAAATATTGCCGTCGAGCCTTAGAGCAACTCGAAGCCAGCGGTGTGGAAAGGAATCACCAAGCTGCCTTGAAGCAAATGGCAAATTCTCTCGCAGAACGCAATTACTGAAAAGGCAGTTGCTGAGTATCTTCTTCTGCCCAAACATGGTGTCGTTATATTAGGGTGTTGCGGCAGCAACTGATTGATATACTATCCCAATTATCTCCACCACAAACCTAACCCTTTTGAATCCAAGGCTAAACTACGTCATTCGGCTCAATAAATCATACTTTCAGGAAGCTTATGCAAGAAATACCCTGCGGGCACTAACCAGAAGATATTGTAAATTCAGGTACCAATATTACTAGTGCAGCTTCAGATTAATTGCACCGACTGAGCTGGCTCTTCAGACTCCTGGCCTTGTGTTCATATCGATAAGCCGCCGCAGTACATCCAATACCCAGACAAACAAACACAATTCCAAAAAGCCCAAGCACACTGGATGAGACAAAAAGGACACCACCACCAATCATCCCCACCGTTACCAGAACTACTGCCAGAATGACATACATGTTTGCTCTATCTTTCGCATCCTCAACTTCGCCCTGAAGCTCAAAATCTCGCGATCTTGTACCTTCTTCAACCAAGACTTCGCCGCATTTAGGACAAAACACCAGATCTTCGTCTATTCTCTTCTTGCAGTATTGACAATATAGCATCGCCACGCCTCCCAGTCTGTTTCCAATATTATAAGCTAACGCCCGCCAAAATTCACTATCTTCTGCTCGCCTCTGCGCAGGATGTTATTACCGTGTTCTGCAAAATTCCTTGAAAGCTTGCAGTCGTGTATCGAGGCAAGCTGTTCTAAATAGCACCTAGCCTTTCAGCCAGGGCATCATATTTCTAAGCTTCTTGCCCACAACTTCGATGGGATGCTCTGCTTCCATCTTCTTCATAGCATTAAAGCTGGGCCGACCAGCTTGGTTCTCCAAAATCCATTCCGTGGCAAAGCTGCCATCCTGAATTTCGGCCAGGATTTGCCTCATTTCCTCTCTGACCAAATCATCAATAACCCGCGGGCCTCGCGTATAATCTCCATACTCTGCCGTATCACTCACCGAATAGCGCATATAACCCAAACCACCTTGATATATGAGGTCGACAATGAGTTTTAGTTCGTGGCAGACCTCGAAATAGGCAATCTCCGGTTGATAGCCGGCCTCTATCAGTGTTTCAAAACCAGCCTTTATCAGAGAAGACACTCCGCCACAGAGCACCGTCTGTTCACCAAACAGGTCGGTCTCCGTCTCTTCAGCAAAAGTCGTTTCCAGAACCCCGGCTCTAGCACAACCAATCCCCTTGGCATAGGCCAGAGCTGTCTCCTTTGCTTTTCCTGAACCGTCCTGGTGGATAGCTACCAAGGCCGGGGCGCCCGACCCCTCGGTATAAAGTCTTCTGAGCATATGTCCCGGGCATTTGGGTGCTATCATGCTGATGTCGACCTCAGATGGAGGCATAATTTGAGAGTAATGGATGCTGAAACCATGAGCGAACATAAGTGTCTTGCCCCGCGTCATTTCCTTCTCAATTGATTCCCGATAGATTCTGGGCTGCACAGTGTCCGGAGCCAGCATAACAATTATGTTTGCTTTCTTGGCTACTTCAGCAGCGGAGGCAATTTCAAAACCAGCTTTCTTCGCTGCTTTCCAGGCCTGGCTGCCCGGTAGCTCAGCCACGATGACCTGACACCCACTGTCTCTCAGATTCTGGGCATGGGCGTGTCCCTGACTCCCAAAGCCGATAATACCGATTGTCTTTCCTTTCAGCAAATTCAGGTTAGCATCCTTGTCATAGTAGATTTTAGCCATAATCCCTCCTTGTTATTCTTCAGTGGTCAACTATCGCAGATTGCTCAAGAACCGCTCCCGCGCGTTAAGGCTATCCTGCCAGTTCTTGAAACTTCCTTGACACCAAAATCACGAAGGAGCCCGAGCAGAGAATTCACTTTGTCTTCGTCACCAGTCACTTCCACTGTCACCGAGCCGGGAGCAACATCAACTATGTTAGCTCGGAAAATGCTTACGATTTGCATAATCTCACTTCTTGTCGAGGCAGTAGCCTTCACTTTGATCAAGGCCAGTTCTCTGGTTACCATGTCTCCTTCGGTTATATCGGCGACTTTAACCACGTTGATTAGCTTTTCCAGTTGTTTTCTTACCTGCTCCACCTGAGCAGAATCACCGATGGCAACAATGGTCATGCGGGACAAGCCAGGATGTTCACTACCGCCTACAGCAAGGCTCTCGATATTGAAGGAGCGCCGTCGGAATAGACTCGCTACTCGATTAAGCACCCCCGGTTTATCCTCCACTAAAGCTACCAAGGTATGTTTTGTATCAGTCAATTTGCCCTCCCTTAGACAGATCCCCTGCAGTCTTCAAATTCCGAGCCCGTTCCTTTGGATACTAGAATTCCGTGATCGATACCCCAGACTTTTTTTTCCATGTTTCTGTTCTCGATGGCTCGAAGAATCTGGCCAGGCATTCACCCGGCGGCACTATAGGATAGATGTTTTCTTCCGGCTCGATGAGAAAGTCAATGAGAAAAGCTCCGGGGTGTTTCATGGCCTTCTGTATCGCCGGGATGACTTCCTCTCTGCGCTTCACTCTGACACCAGGAATCTCATACGCTTCGGCGATCCTGACAAAATCGGGATTCCAGAGTTTCGTGTCAACGTAACGCCGTTCATAAAACAGCTCTTGCCACTGTCTTACCATACCTAAATACCCGTTGTTCATGACAGCTATTTTTACAGCAATATTCTCCTGTGTTATGGTGGCTAATTCTTGGATAGTCATCTGAAAGCCGCCATCGCCGGCAACACACCATACCACCTCCTCCGGACGACCGATTTTGACTCCCATGGCCGCAGGTAGTTCGAATCCCATAGGCCCTAAACCACCTGCAGAAATAAGACTGTCTGGCTTCGTAAAAGTAAAATATCGTGCCACAAACATTTGGTTCTGTCCCACCCCGGTAACCATCAAGGCGTCACCCTGTGTGGCTTCGCAAATTTGGCGAATAACATATTGGGGCAATAACTCACCGGTTTGCCTGATGTCCTGGGACGGATATTCGCATCTCCATTGTTCGATTTGAGAAAGCCAATCCACGTGCTCCCTTTTCTCGACCTCTTCGTTCAGGGCTGTTAGCACACTCTTTATATCTCCGACTACAGGAACATCTACAGGGATATTCTTCCCAATCTCTGCAGGGTCGATATCGATGTGGATGACTCGGGCATTGGGAGCAAATTCCTTGGTATTTGCTGTAGCCCGGTCATCAAACCTCATCCCAATAGCGATAAGAAGGTCGGCGTTCTGCACCGCCATATTGGCACAACCTGTCCCGTGCATCCCCATCATACCCAGACCAAGTATATGATCTCCCGGGAAGCAACTCAGACCAAGGAGGGTATGAGCCACCGGTATCTGCGCTTTCTCAGCAAATTCCTGAAACTCATCGTAGGCTTGAGAAATAACTATCCCCCTGCCAGCAATGATAACAGGTTTGTCAGCCTCGTCAATAAGCCTGGCTGCTTTCTTGATTTGAGCTGGATGCCCACGAGAGATAACTCTATAGCCGGGCAAATCAACCTCATCAGGATAAACAAAGTCCGTCTGCTCTTGCTGGATATCCCGCGGTATGTCAATAAGCACAGGTCCCGGCCTTCCTGTCTGGGCGATGTGAAAGGCCTCTTTAACTGTTCTAGCCAGCTCAGTGACGTCGGTAACAAGGTAGTTATGTTTGGTGATCGGGATGGTAATGCCCGTGATGTCAATCTCTTGGAAGGCATCCTTGCCAATAACGGGTCTGGCTACCTGTCCAGTTATAGCGACCATGGGTACAGAATCCATATAAGCGCAGGCAATGCCCGTAACCAGGTTAGTAGCTCCCGGCCCCGAAGTTGCTATACACACACCGGCTTTGTGAGTGGCTCGAGCATAGCCATCGGCAGCATGAGCCGCTCCCTGCTCATGTCGAACTAGTATGTGTCGGAGCTCAGGATATTGAGGGAAGGTATCATATATCGGTAAGACAGAACCACCGAGAATGCCAAAAATGACCTCTACGCCTTCTTTAATCAGACTCTCACAGAGAATCTGAGCACCAGTCTTCTTCATAATTGGTCCTTATTCGGCAAACACCGCGCCGGTGCTGGCCGAGCTTACTTTATCACTGTACCTCTTGAGATAGCCAGTGTTGACTCTGGATCTGAAGGCAGGCAAGGCAGCCAGCCGCTGTTTCAGCTCTTTCTGGCTTAATTCCACCTCCAATTTGTGCTTAGGTATATCTATTTTAATAATATCGCCATTCCGCAAAGCCGCTATCGGACCTTTCCCTGCTGCCTCGGGAGAGATATGGCCAATGGCTGCTCCTCGCGTGCCTCCAGAAAAGCGCCCATCTGTAATAAGAGCCACCTTATTATCCATACCCATACCGCTGAGCAGGGAGGTAGCTGCGAGCATCTCCCTCATTCCCGGCCCTCCCCTGGGGCCTTCGTAGCGGATGACGATCACATCGCCTGACTTGAATTTGCCTGCTATTATCGCCTCTGTAGCTTCTTCCTCGCTATCGAAGACTCTCGCCGGACCCCGATGAATTAACATCTCAGGAGCCACTGCAGCGCTTTTCACCACGGCACCGTCAGGCGCCAGGTTGCCAAACAATATGCTGATACCGCCAGTACGAGCATATGGTCGTGACAGTGGGCGGATTAGCTTTCTGTTTTTGGCTTTGGCTTTCCTGGCGATGTCACCTAACGGCTTGCCCAGGATGGTGTTCGCTTCAAGCTTCAGCAACCCCGACAGCTCGTGCATTATCGCCGGAATGCCACCAGCCAAGTCCAAGTCCTCCATATGATAATCGCCGGCCGGGCTTAACTTACAGATATGAGGAACGGAGTCACTAATCTCGTTTATCAGAGAGAGAGGATAATCTATCCCAGCCTCATGCGCTATGGCGGTGAGATGCAGCACGGAATTTGTGCTGCCACCCATAGCCATGTCTACCGCAAAGGCATTGTAGATGGAATCCCTAGTGATAACATCCCTTGGCCGAATATCTTCGGCCAACACTTCCACAATTTGCTGCCCGGCTCTGTAGGCTAGCTGCCTACGCCGTGTTTCCACCGCGGGTATCGTGCCGTTACCTGGCAAAGCCATTCCCAAAGCTTCGCACAGACAATTCATGGTATTGGCAGTGAACAACCCGGCACAGCTCCCACAACCAGGGCAGGCGATCATCTCCAGTTCCTGCAACTCAGCCTCGGTCGTCTTGCCCTTGAGCATTTCCCCTATAGCTTGAGCGACCGTAATAATGTCAACAGCCCTGACAGCGTTTCCTAGGGCAAGTTTCCCGGCCAGCATGGGACCACCGCTCACAAAGACCGAGGGCAAATTAAGCCTGACCGCAGCCATCAACATCCCCGGCACGACCTTGTCGCAATTGGGGATGAATACCAGGCCATCGAAGGCATGAGCTTGAGCCACGATTTCTACTGAGTCAGCAATGAGTTCCCGGCTGGGCAAGCTGTATTTCATTCCGTGGTGGTTCATGGCGATGCCATCGCAAACAGCTATGGTATTGACCTCAAAAGGCATTCCGCCCCGACTGCGAATACCATCTTTCACTGCCCTGGCTATTGTTTGCAGATGGATGTGGCCAGGTACGATTTCGGTAAAGCTATTGACCACTCCAATAAATGGTTTGTCCCAATCATCCGAAGAGCAACCGACAGCCCGCAGCAGCGCCCGGTGAGGCGCTCGCTCTATCCCTTTCTTTATCACATCGCTTTTCATTGGACTCACCCTGTCAAAATCCAACAGCTACCGAGGAGACCATGTGCGTTTTGGGGCAGATTTCACCGAGCCTCCTAGAAGTCGCAATACTTCTGGGGGTTAATTTGACCTGTGCCCCTCAAGTGAATTATGTCGCATAAAATAACACAATAGCTAACTAGCGTCAATACAGAGCCTTACCGAGAGGTTTGGCAGCCGGCAATATGTAGGCGGCCCTGCAAAAACAAGTACTCTCTGTCGCGAGAGCGCTGTCAGGGTCGTAACAGCCCTACGGTCGGGGAATGTGCAGTTCGCCCTTACCTATTCCTCGACCCTACCCGTCGCCATCCTATAGCCCAGACCACCACTACCAACGAAACGAGCACCACCAATCCTATTATGACTATCTTCTCGACCGGAGCGGCGTTGACGACCACGGCACTGAATGCCACAACCGGCACCAGCCCAGCCCTCACAATCGGCTTGAGGCCGGGATGCCCGGTTATGAACTCAGCTATCGGCGGGCTAACCCGGTAATACACGTCTACCAGACCTTGTCCCAGGGGGTTGGTGAGGAGACATCTATCCCTGAACTCCCGGAGAATCTGTATTTCCTCAGCCATGGGCGTCCCGTAGGCTGCGGTGGCGATGAAGCAACCGCCTCCGCTGGGTGGGGGTTCGGGTGGTGGTGGTGGATACCGCAACGGTGGCAACGCAAGCAGCAGATTCCAATGGGTAACCAAGCTTGTGGCGACCACGATGCCATCGCCCTCGAGCCCCACCGTGCGGAACCGGCCTGCCGCGACCTGGATGATGTTCGCCCAGCTGCCGACATCGCACTGCCCACTGTAGTTGTCTCCCGCGGCTACCACTGTATCATCCGACTTAAGACCCACCGTGTGATAGTTGCCTGCGCTTACTTGAGTGATGCCCGTCCAGTAGGCCACGTTGCACTGCCCGTAGTCATTATCTCCCACGGCGACCACCGTGCCGGTGGATTTAAGCCCGACCGTGTGATAGTTGCCTGCGGCGGTCTGGTTGATGCCCGACCAGTAACCGACATTGCACTGCCCCCTGTGGTTCCGTCCCACGGCGACCACTGTGCCGTCTGATTTAAGTCCCACCGTGTGATCGTAGCCCGCGGCAATCTGAGTGATGTTCGTCCAGCCGCCGACATTACACTGACCATAGTCGTTTCTTCCCGCAGCGACCACAGTGCCATTGGACTTGAGCCCCACCGTGTGGGCCCCGCCTGCGGCGACTTCGGTGATGTTCGTCCAGCCACCCACATCGCACTGACCATTGTAGTTATCTCCCACGGCCACCACGGTGCCATTGGACTTGAGTCCCACTGTGTGTTCATAGCCTGCGCCAACCCGGGTGATGTCTCCCCAGCCGCTGACATCACATTGCCCTTTGTTATTGTCTCCCACGGCCACCACTGTGCCGTCGGACTTGAGCCCCACCATATGGTACCCGCCTATGGCGACCTCGGTGATATCCGTCCAGCCAACGTTGCACTGCCCGTAGGCGTTGTTTCCCACAGCGACCACCCAGCCATCGGACCTGAGTCCGACTGTGTGACTATCACCTGCAGCAACCGATATGATGTTCGTCCAGCTCTGGCTGTCGACATCGCATTGCCCATAAGCATTCAATACCGCGGCGACCACGGTGCCATTGGACTTCAGCCCCACCGTGTGAGCCCCACCTCCGGCAATCTGGGCGATGCCCGTCCAATTGCCCACATCGCACTGACCGGAGTCGTTTAATCCCGCAGCGACCACGGTGCCGTTGGATTTAAGCCCCAGCGTGTGACTGGTGCCAGCCGCGATCTGGATGATGCCCGTCCAGTCGGTGACGTTGCACTGCCCGTAGGAGTTGTTTCCCACGGCAGCCACGGTGCCATCGAATCTAAGCCCCACCGTGTGCCCAGCACCCGCGGTGACCCGGGTGATGTCTGTCCAGTTGCTGACATCGCACTGCCCAGAACTGTTCGATCCCACAGCGACCACGGTGCCATTGGACGTGAGCCCCACTGTGTGCCAGCCGCCTGTGGCGACATAGGTGATGTCAGTCCAGTTGCCGACGTCGCACTGCCCGGAGGCGTTCAATCCCGCAGCGAACACGGTGCCGTCGGATTCGAGACCCACCGTATGCCAGTAGCCTGCGGCGATCTCAGTGATGTTCCTCCAGCCGCCGACACTGCATTGCCCATAGTTATTATCCCCCACGGCGACTGCCCTTCCATTGACCTTAAGCCCCACAGTGTGCCAGCAGCCTGCTGCGACCATGGCGGTGCGTTTGGGCCCAAAGTCAGCCGTTATGGAATGGTTGCCGTTCATGATGATGTAGGTCATGGCGGCGTCTGCATCGCCAATACTGCCCACATCGCCAGTCCATTCGACAAAGCGAGAACCTTCATCAGCTTCGGCCACCAGACCGGCTGATTCTCCTGGTTCATATTCAAAAACCCCTTCTCCGGGAGTGGTGACCGACCCTCCAGCGGTGCTGTTGATACTGAGTTCATAATAAGGAGGCGCACCACCACCACCACCACAACCCGCCATCCCCGCAATTATGGCTGCCGTAACCAAGAAGATGCCAATTCTGGCCAGGTAAGGATATCGTCGCGAACCAAATGTCGTCTTCATACTTCACTACCTCCGTAACACTCAGGGTTTCTCCAAGATCCTTATTCTTCGACAGAGCTTCAGCAGAAGTCCAGCCAAACGCTCCGAACAGACTCTCATTCCCTTTTCCTGCTACAGCGTTGTCTAGTCTAGATTCCATTTGGCAAGTTCGACCGTCAGACTTGCGGCGACTACGGTGGCGTTGAACTTGACTCCCACTGTGTGATAGTGGCCTGCCGCGATCTGGGTCACATTCTCCCAGCCGCCAACCTCAAGCTGCCCGTAGCCATTATATCCCACGGCGATCACGGTTTGGTCGCCCTTGACTCCCACTGTGTGATAGAGGCCTGCCGCGACCTGGGTGATATTCTCCCAGCCACCGACATCGCACTGCCGGTAATCGTCATCTCCCACGGCAACCACGCTGCCGTCGCTCTTAAGCCCCACCGTGTGATTGCCTGCGGCGACCTGCGTAATGTTCGTCCAGCCGCCGACATTGCACTGCCCGGAGGAGTTGGCTCCCACGGTGACCACGGTGCCATCGGACCTAAGCCCTACTGTATGCGATTTGCCCGCGGCGATCTGCGTGATGTTCGTCCAGCCGCCGACATTGCACTGCCCGGAGGAGTTGGCTCCCACGGCAACCACAGTGCCGTCGGCCCTAAGCCCGACCGTGTGCTTCTCACCTGCGGCAACCTGGGTGATATTCCCCCAACCGCCGACATCGCATTGTCCATCGTCGTTCCATCCCACAGCGACCGCGGTCTGGTCAAACTTAACTCCCACTGTATGCCAGTAGCCTGCAGCAGCCTGGGTGATATTCGTCCAGCTGCCGACATTGCACTGCCCACCCCAGTTATCTCCCACGGCGACCACGGTGTGGTCGCCCTTAACTCCAACCGTGTGATAGCGGCCTGCAGCGCTCTGGATGATGTCCTCCCAGGCGCCCACATCACACTGGCCGAAGTCATTTCCCCCTGCGGCGACGATAGTTCCGCCGGTCTTAAGCCCCACCGTGTGATAGACGCCCGCAGCAACCTGTCTGATGCCTGTCCAGCCACCGACCTCACACTGTCCCTCTATGTCATCTCCCACGGCAACCACAGTACCATCGGCTTTAAGCCCCACCGTGTGAGAGTAGCCTGCGGAGACCTGAACGATGTCGGTCCAATTCCCGACGTTGCACTGTCCGTAGCCGTTGTATCCCACGGCGACCACGGTGCCGTCGGACTTAAGCCCCACCGTGTGGTACCAGCCTGCAGCAACCTGGACGATGTCTGTCCAGTTGCCAACATTGCACTGCCCCCAGTCGTTGTGTCCCACAGCCACCACAGAGTCGTCGGACTTGAGCCCCGCAGTGTGAAGTCCGCCCGCAGCAACTTTCACAATGTTCGTCCAGTTGGCAACGTTGCACTGACCATAATCGTATCCCACGGCGCCCGCGGCGGCCACGGTGCCATTGGACATAAGCCCCACCGTATGATACCCGCCTGCGGTGACCTGGATGATGTCCATCCAACTGTCAAGACCCGTCCGCTGCCCCTGAACGCCCGATCCCACGGCAAGCACCGTATTATCGGACTTGAGCCCCACTGTATGATACCCCCCTGCGGAGACCTGAATGATGTGATTCCAGCTGCCGACGTAGCACTCCCCCCACCAGTTATGTCCCACAGCAACTGCGGTGCCGTCCGACCTGAGTCCCACCACATGATACGAAGCCGCCACCATAGGGGTATATTCCTGTTGGTCGGGAAGACAGCCTATCATCCCAGCCATTAATGCCACCATAATCAAGAAGACGCTAGCTCTGGCTACGTGAAGCTGTCTCCTCGCATCGAGGATCTTCTTCATACCTCACCTCCTGCTTGACAGTTCAGAGTTTCTCAGAATGTCCAACTCATAGTATGGTACACCAATATTGTTAAGATCTTGTTAATTTCAAATATATGTTACAATTTTATGAAAGATTGTATCACCTGTTATCGTATCTCTCGCCGCACCGGCAAATGCACAAGAAAGTGGTCAATTCTATCGTCCCAACGAGAATGTTTCGACTGACTTGGTCAGCCTCTCACTGACAGGGGGCCGATAGTTCAAGTAGATACAAAATGGCTTTCGAGCCGTGAAAGGACCATCTCCTTCCCGATTGACATAGTGAATAGCCGTAGTAAGGAGCACAAATATCCGGTTTGTATTATGAGTGAACTTAGGCTAAAATACAGGGACCCATGTGTTTAGCAGTGCCGGTAAAGATTGTCTCCGTAAACGGAGATGAGGCGGAAACAGAAATCGCCGGGGTGAGGCGTCGAGTCAGCATTGCCTTTACTCCAGAGGCCAAGGTAGGCGACTACGTCTTGCTTCATACGGGATATGCCATAGGTGTTATAGATGAGGCTGAAGCCGAGGAAACCTTGAAGCTGTTGGAAGAGATAGCAAGCCTAAGTGAAGTTTATTGACGAGTATCAAGACAGCAAGCTAGCCAGAGGGCTGGCACGCAGAATCGCCCAGCGTTCCACCAAAACGATCAAAATCATGGAATTTTGCGGCGGGCACACGCATGCCATACTACGATATGGAATCCGCCAGTTAGTTCCCAAAACGGTGGAAATGAAGTCGGGGCCAGGCTGCCCCGTCTGTGTTACCGCCACCACCGACATGGACAAAGCCATCGCCCTGGCGCATCTGCCCGACGTTATCATCACCACTTTTGGGGACATGATAAGAGTCCCCGGCAGCTATTCGAGCTTGCAGCAGGCGAAAGCCAAGGGCGCAGATATCCGAATAGTGTATTCCACCATAGATGCTGTAGAGATAGCAAAGGACAACCCTGAGAAATCGGTCATCTTCATCGGCATCGGCTTTGAGACCACGGCACCCACCATAGCCGCTTCTATACTTAGGGCACAACGGGAGGAATTAGAAAACTTCTACGTTCTATCCCTCAATAAGTTGACCCCGCCGGTGATGAAGGCGCTGCTCGACTCAGGCGACGTCAAGATAGATGGCATCGTCTGTCCCGGACATGTCAGTGTTGTAATCGGTTCTCATCCCTATGAATTCATCCCACGGGATTACGGAGTGGCCTGTGTCATTTCGGGATTTGAACCACTGGACATATTGCTATGCATAGACAGACTGGTGGAACAAATTGAAAAAGGCAAACCCAAAGTGGAGATAGCCTATCGCCGGGGAGTCAAGCCCGAGGGAAATAGAAAAGCCCTGCGACTGATGGAAGATGTTTTCGAGATTGGCGAAGCCAACTGGCGGGGGATTGGAATCGTCCCTAAAAGTGGCCTGAAAATTAGAGCGAAATACGAGCGATTTGACGCTGACAAGGCCTTTTCAGTGAGCCTGAAGCCACCGAAGGAGCCTAAGGGATGTCGGTGCGGGGATGTAATCCGCGGCGCAGCGACACCGCTGGAGTGCAGACTCTTCAGAAAGACCTGCACCCCGGAAAGCCCTGTTGGTCCCTGCATGGTCTCCAGTGAAGGCGCCTGCGCCGCCTATTATCAATACGGGACTCCAGAAGATTTGCAGGACTTTTGATATAGATGAAAGGGTTGAGAAACATTCATAACCCCTTTTTATTCCCCCTTAACTTAAGGGGTATAAGGAAGGAATCTGTATGCTAAGATTCCCCTCTTAAGATAAGAGGGGCTAGGGGAGTTA
>JALHUO010000056.1 GCA_022866545.1 Dehalococcoidia bacterium
AAGGGAAATATGCCCTGCTCGACATTAATGCGCGGCAGCCGTACATATTCGGCAAAGCCGCCGGGGTCGAAGTTCGTCCGACGCAAGGTATCGCAAACGGTGTGGTGTCCACTGAGGCAATAATGGCATGTGTTGCAGGGAACATGATGAGCGGCACAAATCCGGTCGCCCACTTTATGATGTTTCACCCCCTTCCCGACAGCCGCAACCACGCCGGCGACTTCATGACCCAGGACCAAAGGTGCTTTGTGCAGGCGATACCATTCCAGCAAATCGCTGCCACAGATGCCGCTGGCTTCCACGCGCATCAGTGCCTCGCCGGAGCCAATCTTCGGCACAGGCATCTCCTCCAGCCTCACATCCCGGTTACTGTAATACATAGCTAAGCGCATGACATTTTCCTTCAGACCATAAGACAGGGATAAACCCTAACCAATATCAAATGACAAAGAACGAGTGGGTTTGGCATTTAGGCATTTGGATTTCAATTGTCATTTGGATTTTGGCATTTGGCATTCATAGAGGCGGGGCTTGTGCCAGTCAGAAAACCAGATGGGGCTATGCCTTCCCGCCCTTCACGCTATCGTATAGTTTCTGGGCCTGGTCAGCAGTAGCGTTCTCGTGGACAATGGCGCGGATGCCTCTTATCATGGCCACGGGGTGCTCATCTTGCCAGATATTCCTCCCCAGATTCACACCTATGGCGCCTTTCCGGATGCCGTCATAGACAAACTTAAGTACCTCGTATCCTGTGGGTACTTTGGGACCGCCGGCAATGACTACGGGAACGGGACAGCCGCTGGTGACCTTCTCAAATTGTTCACAGTAATAGGTCTTTACCACACGAGCCCCCAGCTCAGCAGCAATACGACATGACAGAGCAAGATAGCGTTCATCCCGCTTCTCCAGTTCTCTGCCCACAGCGGTAACTGCCATGACCGGCATGCCATACCTTTCCCCTTCGTCAACAAGCCTGGCCAGATTCAGCAGAGAATCGTGCTCGTAATCCGTCCCCACAAAGATGGAGATGCCCACAGCACAGGCATTGAGCCGGATGGCTTCCTCCATAGAGGTCGTTATCCCCTCATGAGCCAGGTCCTTTCCTTCTACGCTGGCGCCGCCAGAGACTCTAAGAATAATTGGTTTGGTCTTGTCAGGGTCTACACATGACCTTAAAACTCCACGGGTAATGAAAATGGCATCGGTGTAAGGGAGAAGAGGTTCGAGAGTCTTACGTGGGTCCTCCAATTTTCTGACAGGACCTTGAAAATACCCGTGGTCGACGGGCAGGAACAGACAGCGCCCGTCCGCCTGAATTAGCTGCGCCAGACGGTTTTTCATCCCCCAGTCCATGAAGGCAAACCTCCTCTCTATGAAGTCTGGAAACAATTATACCACATGAACGCAGGAGGTAGCTTCTCCCAAGATTCCCCCCTTAGGGTAAGAGGGGGCTCGGCGAGTTATGGTAGATGTCCCGTCGTAACCCCCCTTGATCCCCCCTTATCCTAAGGGGGGACAGTTCAAAAGAGCTTCGGCGGAATTCTCCTCTTAAGAAGAGGTTGATTTTCTAAGGTCACAAATTGTGACCATATCGAAAGAAAGGACGCGGCAATCTCGCAGTGAATGAGCGAACAATCCTTTGTTCCCCTCTTAAGGTAAGAGGGGGAAAGGGGAGTTATGAAAAGAATCCAATTGATGCTGAGCAACTGGCGCCAGGGGGCTGGAAATAACCCCCTTTGTCCCCCCTATTCTAAGGGGCAGATTTGAAGAAGGGGCTTACTCCAAGGGGGGAGACACCGACTTTTGAGAGCGCGTTGTCTAGAAACGTACAGTTCTGAAAAAGCTAGGGTGTTACGCAGCAAGGACGGAAATCGTTTCATCGTTTAGAGAGGCCTCAGCCTTCACAAGGCGAACCGGGTTGAAAATACTAGCCAAAGAGCGGCGGCAGAAAAGCTGCCCCCTGGGCGTGATAGTAGATAAACAAGTAAGCCACAAGAGTTAATTCCACCGCCAGTGCGACGATGACCAGCAGGACGGCACGCTGGATATTCTTATACTTCGCTGCGTTGATTCGGGCCAGGCTGAAGATCTGCCTGATATAGACGTTTATAGTAGATGTCTCGTCTTTTATCATATCCTGAAGAGCCTCTCTGTAAGCAGACAGAGTCGGGAATTTGCAGATTCCCACGAAGAAGGCCGGCTCACATGCCGGCGCCTTGTCCGTGTCCCCTGTTTCCTCTTCAACCGCGCGAATCCTAGGGCGCACTGTCAGGATAAGGCTCACTATGGCCATTAGAGCAACTACGAAGTATACCGAGAGCAGTATCACGGTGAACACGTTAATCGGGAAGACACGAAGGTAGACGACGAAGAAGACCATGAACACACCCAGAGCAGAGAGCAACGCTATCGCCTTCTGGTCGGCGCGTTCGATTAGCCGATTCTCTGCATCCAGGACCCTTAGCACAGAAGAAAGCATGCTGGCGGCTGTCCTGCCGCCTTCTTTGCTGAGACTGTCCTGCGTCATTTCGAAATAGCGCCAATATTATACAGATACCTGTGTGGGCTCGTCAATAGAATTATTCGACTTCCCCGGGTTCAGGACAGAAGGACGGGAAATTAAAGGCCTGAAGGTAACGACCGAGTGTTGTTAAACAGTCTTTCCCCACGGACTTGCATGTTCTTTCTGGAATAGGTTATACTTAGGCAAAGAGCTTCTTGGTGACTTGAGCGGAGTGGCACCACCCGTTCCCATCCCGAACACGGAAGTGAAACGCTCCAGCGCAGACGATACTTGAGGGGAAACCTTCTGGGAAAATATGTCGTTGCCAGGAGGCTTTTCTATTCATATGTCAGGGGATGGGTGCCGTGCCAGTAAAGCATCGGGATTCGGAAACACTGTGGGGCTGGACCGACATCGCCCGCTTCTCTAGAACACTGCTGGCAAGTCGATTGGGCAGGCGAGGGCCGTTCTTTCTCTCACATCTGATTACAGGACGATGTAATTGCCAGTGCCCGACTTGTATCTGGCGCGATAATGAAGCGGATGAACTCGCAACCAGCGTAATCGAACGACTCTATCGAGGCGCTAGGGCTGCCGGATTTGTATTAAATGCGATTTGGGGTGGAGAGCCCCTTCTGCGCCAGGACCTTGGCCGGCTGTGTCGTTCTTCCCGCGAAAACGGAATGATGACCACCGTTATCACTAATGGATTTCTTTTGCCAGACAGGGCACATGAAATTGGCCAGGAAGTCCACTCTATCATAGTCTCACTGGACTATCCGGACAGCACGGGGCACGATTCTTTCAGGGGCATGCCGGGCCTTTTCGCCAGGGCTGTTGAGGGCATAGAGGCCCTGAAAAGGATGAACTCGCCTGAGAAAATCGTAATCAATTGTCTCCTGCATCGAGGCAATGAGAACATGATGGGGCAAATGGCAGACCTTGCCCGCTCTCTCGGCGTCTCGCTGTGGGTCTGCCCGGCAAAGGAAGGGATTCTAAGAGAAACCGGGGAGACAAATAGAGAGGTGCTGGCATCGCGAGAGTCAGAGCAGCAGGCAGCAAGGGAGTTGCTTGGCCTGAAAAAGAAGGGCCATGCCATAAACAATTCCCGAACTTATCTGCAGAGATACCTGCTGAATATGACGCCTTATGTTTGCCGTGCCCCTTTTGTTTCTGTCACCGTGACTCCAGAGGGCAACGTAACGAACTGCTTCAACTGCGACAGCCCCTACGGAAATGTGAGAGCTTCCCCGTTCGATGAGATCATGAAAAACTGGGACCGCCGGCAGGCGGCAGACATGACGAAGGGATGCTGGAAATGCAATAATCCCGATGTAGTGGATACATCATATGTCTGGGAGCTAAGGCCAGAGCCTTCATGGAATTTACTCAGAGCCTTCCTGCCCGGGTGAGAGACCCTAAAACACTAACGGACAAATCTGACGCTGGAAAAGCCAACCCTTCAGGCGGTTTCTGACTCTGCCAGATTGAACTTCATCCCGTCTCTGGCGGCAATGACTGTGATCCCGGTCTCTTCGCTCAATCTCTCGGCTAACTCCCAGGGTTTGGCCCGCCACATGGTCATGCCGAAATGGGTAAGGATGGCTGCCTTGGGCTTCATCTGTGCAATTACCTGCTTGGCTTCAGGAAGAGATAGATGGTCCAAGGGAGCTCCACACTCTAATCGGACCACATTGATGACTAGCAAGTCGCCTTCATAGTGACTGGCCAAAGCATCAAAATATCTGGTGTCAGTAATCCAGGAGAACGTATGCCGCGGCGTTTGAAAGACAAAGCCGTATGTCTCTACGGAATGTATATGTCTGATCGGAGTCTTGAAAGAAACGTCGTTTATCGTGTAAGACCCTCCTTCAGTCAAGACCTGTATGCTCTCAGGATAGGAGCGCAAATAAGACAGGATAACAGGGTCCTGGTCCAGGGCATCGGCGGGAGCGAAGACCGTGCCCCGCTTCTTTGTCCCTCCGTCGGTCATAGCTTCAATCATGATGTTAATATCCCCACTGTGGTCTAAGTGCTTATGAGACAGAACAATGGCGTCCAGTTTCGCGGGGTCAAGTTTCCTCCTGGCAACCTGGACCAGAGAACCAGGACCGGGGTCAAGGAGTATTTGAGTGTCGCCAAGGTCAAGCCAGGCGCCTCCGGAAGCCAGAAACTGGCGAATCACGACAAACCGGGCACCGGCGGTGCCCAGAAAGGTGATCGTGTCGCTCAACTCAGCCATCGCTGAATTATAGCAAGGGAAGCTGCTAAAATGATAAAGTAGAGTTATAGAGAGACCTATAAAGAGTAGATTACGGAAGTAGAATAAATGTGGAGGAAAGCGCAAAAGTAAATAGGAGAACTATGAGCTACAGGACAAACGGCAATCGTTTTGCCATTCAAACATTTAGCCTCTCCAAGAAATTCGGAGATTTGATAGCAGTAGATGGCATAGATTTGTCTATTAAGGAAGGAGAGCTATTCTCATTGCTGGGACCAAATGGCGCTGGCAAAACAACTGCCATCAAGATGCTGTGCTGTCTGCTCAGACCGAGCAGTGGTACAGCCACGGTCATGGGTCATGATATAAATGAGGATCCCATGGCAGTGAAACAAATAATAGATGTCTCGCCACAGGAGACAGCAATCGCGGAGCATCTTAACGCCTGGGAAAACCTGAGCTTGATGGGGAGGATACATGGATTGGCGAAGGAAGAGGTGAAAAAGAGGTCAGGGGAACTGCTGGAGATGGTAGGCCTGACTAAGAGGGCAAAAGAGCAAGTAAGGAAATTCTCAGGAGGGATGAAAAGGAGACTCAGCATCGCTATGGCTCTTGTTTCCGACCCCCAGGTGCTATTTCTGGATGAACCCACCCTGGGCCTCGACCCTCAGTCGCGAAGAGGTATATGGGAACATATAGCAGAGCTTAAAGGTAGAAAGACGATACTGCTTACAACCCATTACTTGGAAGAGGCTGACGCCCTGGCAGATAGAATAGCGATAATAGACGAGGGCAAGATAGCGGCCCTGGGAACCCCACAAGAGTTAAAAGATAGCATCTCCGATATGCAAGTTATGGTAGTCAGGGCAAAGAACCTGACCCCTGATGCCATTGAGGGTCTAAAGAAGATATACCCAGAAGTAAAAGCAACAGAGGACGGAATTGAGATTAGGGCTAAAGAGTTGAGTTTCTACGAGATAGTAGATTATTTGCGCCCCAGGGGAGCTGCCATCCAATCTACATCTCTAAAACAACCCACTTTGGACGATGTATTTCTACACCTTACTGGAAAAGAGTTAAGAGAATGAGATTTGCGGAATTGGCCATAAGAAATTTCAAGGAGATGTGGCGGGACCCTATATCCATGGGCCTCGAAATAGGGATTCCCGCAGGTTTTCTGGTTATATTCTGGGCTCTTGGTCGGAGTATGGGGAACGAAAGCTTTTTCACTCCTACCATGCTAGTACCGGGAATAGCGGTCTTTGGTTTTACTTTCTTAGTAATGTTTTCAGCCGTGGTGCTCGCCCATGATAGGGAAAGCGCACTTTTGTCAAGGCTCCTCACCGCCCCACTCAAGCCACGTGATTTTATTTTGTCTTACTCCTTGCCTTATATCCCAGTGGTTATCCTGCAAATGGCACTGTGCTTTGGCATAGGGGCTGTGCTGGGACTTGAGATACTTGGGAATGCAGGCCTTGCTTTTCTCATCCTCCTCGTCATGGGGATATGCTGTGTGGAACTGGGAATGATTCTGGGACTGCTTTTTGCCGTGAATCAAGTGTCGGGCGTTGGTTCAGCAATAATAACCCTTGTAGCGTTACTCGGAGGAATCTGGATAGACTTAGGAACGATAGGAGGCGTGTTCTACAGCGTAGGGAATGCCCTTCCCTTCGCCCATGCCATTAATGGGGCAAGAGATGTTATGGTATATGGGGCTGGCTTCAGTGGCATTGCCACAGATTTCTACTGGGTTCTTGGCTATACCGTAGTGTTCTTTGCTTTAGGCATTTTCCTGTTCCGGCGGAGGATGGTGGAATGAGTAAAATTGATAATATGCTTGGTAGATAAGAGAGAATAATGGCAGAACTGGAAGTAGAAATTGGCCGGCTGATAGGGGAATACCAGGCCAAAACGGGAAAGTGGCTGACCATCGGCACTGTTGAGTCGGCGACGGGCGGGAGGATAGCTGACAGGATAACTAATGTCCCCGGTAGCTCGGATTACTTCAAGGGCTCGGTAGTAGCTTACAGCAACGAAGCAAAGATCGCCCTGCTGGGGGTAAAGAAGACAATTCTTGAAAACTATGGCGCAGTGAGCGAGCAAGCTGCCCTGGAAATGGCTCGAGGGGGCAGGAAGCTTCTGAATGTGGATATATGCATCTCCGACACCGGCATCGCCGGTCCCTCGGGGGCTACCTCCGAAAAACCGGTGGGGCTTTTCTACCTGGGCCTGGCAACAAGAGATGAGAGATTGAGTCAGAAACACGTCTTTCCGGGAAACCGAAGGGGAAACAAGCGAGATGCGGCTGAAGCCGCACTGAATATGCTGAGGCAGTATTTGGTGCGGTGCGTCAAAGCCAAATGACGTAGTGCGAGGCTTCAGCCTCGGGCGGCACGACCCTAAAGGGTCGCGCTACAAAATTAAGCCAAGGAGGTTAAGAACAATGGCAACTGAGAAGTTCACAGTAGATGGAAGTCAGGTGGTCGAGAAGATCAAGGAGCTAATACATCAAGGAAATATCAGAAGAGTCCGTTTGATACATAAAGGGCGTCCTCTGATAGACATCCCGCTGACAGCAGGCGTTGGCGTAGCTGCGGTAACTGCCCTGGCGGCTCCAGTACTGGCTGCGCTGGGAGCAATTGCCGCACTGGTCACAGAATGCACTATCGAGGTGGAGAAGGTCGGAGACAGCCCACAAGAGAAGAAGTAATAGAAAGCTAGCTACTGTCTCAGCATTTGAGATATACTTTGCGCTGTGGCAACCTTCGATACCGGGGAAGTAAAATCCAGGGCAAAAAGCAATTTCACCGATGCCTGGATAGCTACGGCGAAGCTGATCCCCACCGGCACAGAAATCTCTCTGGCGAAGAAGGGCAAACCCCATCTTGTCCGGGAATTGATTGAGAAGTCCCGCCAGATTCTCATGAACTCGGGCTTCGACGAGGTCGAGAATCTCACATTGCTGCCCGACAGCGATGTGGTCAAGCAGTATGGACCGGAAGCCCGGGTTATCCTCGACAGGGCTTTTTACCTGGCGGAATTGCCCCGCCCGGACATCGGGCTGAGCGCAAAAAGGATAGCCGAGATCAAGAAAATAGCCGAGGGAATGGACGTCGAAAAATTGCAGACCATCTTGAGAAGTTACAAAAAGGGGGAAATCGAGGCGGACAATCTCATAGAAGAACTTATCGCCAAACTGGGCATCACCGATTACCAGGCTACGGAACTACTGGACAGGGTCTTCCCCGAGATAAAAGAACTACAGCCGGTGCCCTCCAGCAAGACTCTGAGAAGTCACATGACGGCTACCTGGTTTCATACCCTGGCAGCATTACAGGACAAAGCCGCCTTTCCGGTGGCTTTGTTCTCGGTGGGCCCCAGATATCGCAACGAACAGAGAGAAGATGCCCGGCATCTGCGGGTCCACCACTCCGCATCTATCGTTGTTATGGACCCTGAAATGTCCTTAGATGCGGGAAGGACAATGACCAAGAACATCATGCAGCAATATGGCTTCTCAGACATCAAATTTGAGACCAAGACAGCAACTTCCAAGTATTATGCCCCGGGGCAGGAGCAGGAGGTCTTTGTCAAACATAAAGGCACGTGGCTCGAGATAGCGGACATCGGGATGTATTCGCCGGTGGCCCTGGCTAACTTCGAGATCAAATACCCTGTGTTCAATGCCGGCTTTGGCATCGAGCGATTGGGGATGCTTGTCTATGAAATAGACGATGTCAGGAAGCTGGCCTATCCCCAATTTACTGTGGTTGAGTATTCCAACGAGGAGATAGCCAAATCCATCAGCTATATAGCCAGCCCTCAGACTGCCAGGGGGCAGGGAATAGCCAGGGCAATTGAGGAAACCGCCCGAAAGCACAAAGACGAGATTGCGCCATGTGAGTTTTTGGCCTGGAAAGACGAGTCTACTGAGGTGAAGGTTTTCGAAAAAGAAGCCGGCAAGAGATTAATCGGCCCAGCCGGTTTCAACGAGATCTGCGTCGCCAATGGCGCTATTTATAGTGACATTGTGCCTTCAGGAGTATACACAGGGATAAACTATATGCGTGCTATCGCCATGGGTGTCGCAGCAGCAACAGAAAGTAGCACCGATAACCTGACTTATCAGGTAAAAGGTATAAAGCATCTTTCTGACCTTAATTTGGAGATTCCCGAAGCTGTGCGACAGCATATTGAGGGACAGCGGAAGAAGATAAAGGTCGGGGGCGCTGTATTTGTGGCTATAGAAGCCAAGAAACTCTAAGCCATAAGGCTTAGCGATGTGGATGATGTCATTGCGAGTCTCGATTTATCGGGACGAAGCAATCTCGTGGAGGGGCGTGAGATTGCCTCACTCCCGCCTGCCTGCTCGCCGTAAGACTTCGGCAGGCGAGTCAAGCCTTGGCGGGCAGGTCGCTGGCAATGACAGTTCGGGTTGCTGAAAACGCTTGACCGAAGTGGGAGAGAAGATGGAACAGAAAAGTAGCAAGTCACTACAGAAGCTCAGCGGGTTGCGCAGAGACCATAAGGGGCTTATTAACCTCATGCCTCTGCAGACAGGCGGCATGCTTACCGATGCCGCCAGGGAGGCTTTGACGGAATTTGCGGACGGATATTCAGTGTGCGATTTTTGCCAGGGTAGTTTATGTAATATAACCAATCCCCCTATCCGGGACTTCGTCCAAGAGCTCCTGCCTCAGTTCTTGGGCTGTGAAGTTGCCACGATAACCCACGGAGCTCGGGAAGGCAAGTTTATGGTGATGCATTCTCTGGCCAGGCCGGGGGACTCGATTCTTGTTGATGCCAACAGACATTATACAACGTTCGTAGCTGCTGAAAGGGCGGGCTTGAGCATAATCGAGGTACCTAGCTCCGGACATCCTGAATTCAGGGTCGATGTTAACGAATATGCAGCGCTCATGAAGCAACATGCCCCTAAGCTGATTCTATTGACTTATCCCGACGGTAATTATGGAAACCTTCCCGATGCCAGAAGGTTAGGAGAAATCGCCCAAGAATACAATGTCCCCTATATTCTCAACGGGGCATACGCTGTAGGCAGAATGCCGATAAGCATGGCAGAGACAGGGGCTGATTTCATTATCGGTAGCGGGCACAAAAGTATGGCATCTGCCGGACCTGTTGGGGTACTGGGAATGAAGAAGAAATGGGAACAGATAGTGTTGAGAAAATCGGGGAGGCACGCCAATAAAGATATTGAGCTTCTCGGCTGTAGTGTCAGGGGGGTTCCTTTGATGACACTCATCGCTTCGTTTCCCTTTGTGAAAGAAAGAGTTGCCCATTGGAATGAGCAAGTGTCTAAAGCACAGTGGTTCTCCGCGGAGCTTGAGAAACTAGGCTTTACACAATTGGGCGAGAGACCACACAGGCATGACCTGCTGCACTTTGACGCCCCGGAGCTCTACGAAATCTCCAAGCGGGTTCGAGAGAAGGGATATTTCCTCTATAAAGAACTAAAGGAGAGAGGCATCTGGGGACCACAGCCAGGTTTAGCCAGGTCTTTCAAATTATCCACATTCGCCGCCGATAGACAGCAGCTGGGCTTTGTTATAGATTCCTTCAAGGCCATCCTGAGTAAGTACAGTTAGGGGACTTGGGCAAGAATCTCGCGGTGCCTTTGCGCATAGTCCTTTTTCAACTGCTGAAAAGATGCTTGAAATGGCAGAGAGGTTATGTCATCCGTGCTCATGATTATGGCGTCCTCTCCATCGCTGGAATAATACCTCAGTCGCCTCCCTGTCACTCGGAAGCCATACTTCTCATAGAGTTCCTGAGCTACCATATTGGAGGCACGTACTTCCAAAGTGACTACATTGGCATTCATTGTCTGTGCTCGTTCAATGGTTGCGATGAGCAGACCTTCTCCTATGCCAAGTTTACGATAACCATTTCTCACTCCAATGGCAATAATGTGCGCCTCCCCCACCATCATCCAGAAACCAGAAAAACCAACAACATACTCAGGCACGGTAAGACCACGCTCATAGCCTAGGAGCCGTTTGAACCAAGGGGGTTTCGGAATCAATTGTCCCCGAGATTCTGCCACATCCTTCTTCTTGCAGGCCACCAGATAGCGGACGGACGGATTAACGAGATCCTGCTTATATGCTGCTTGAGAGCGAAACACCCACTCACCGGGGAAAGCCTCTCTATCGATCTGGGCTACCTGGGAGATATCCTCATGCTTCATAGGGCAGATGACGTAATATGTAGCTGGCATCAGTTGAAATTTTAGCACAGTATCGCGCCGCTTAGCCCTTATTCCTTCTCTTGTTGGGAATTCAATCTGGCGTTCTCTTCCCATACGCTTGTTCGCCTTCAAACTTGTCTCCCTGTATACGGTTGCACATTTGCGCCAGAAACCGCCGATGTGCCAGATTATTGCAACGGCCAGATAGGCTTGATAAAATAGCCAAAACGTCAGGAGGAGCGAACCGAATTCTCAGGGCGAACTTAATAAGCGGGTTGTAATATGGTAAATTCTCCTGTTTTAGTGCTTAATCAAAGTTATGAGCCCCTTAACTTGTGCCGCACGCGTCGGGCTATAGTGTTAGTGTTTCGGGGCAAAGCCGAAGTGGTGGAGAATAACAGAGGCGAGCTTCACTCTGCTAGCTCCGTATTTCAGATACCTTCAGTAATCCGACTTGTCTATATGGTCAGCCGTCCCCGGCATCAAAGGAAATTAAGCAGGTCCGAGGTATTTAATCGTGACCAATACACCTGCCAGTATTGCGGCCGTCAGGCCAAGGAGCTTACCTTGGACCACGTTGTTCCACGTCGGCGAGGTGGGCAGCATGCCTGGGACAATGTGGTCAGCGCCTGTATTCCTTGCAACAGGCACAAAGGCGGACGTACACCGGATGAAGCAAGGATGAGATTGCTGCACCAGCCACATCCTCCCCGCAACAACGGATTCTATATTCCCTACCACCTTCTCAATAATCATGGTGAATGGCAGAAATATCTACCCTCTCTGAACTGACCTAGTCTCGATTTGCCCTAAGTTTGATCGGCTTCCTTATCAGGCTCCTTTTCCGGCTGAACCAGTTCAGCCAGGGCTATCTCTTTAACCGTCTCACTATCCAACAATTGCGCTGTTACGGTCTCATTGAACAAGTCAATGCCGACCACCCTGGCTTTACCCCAGCGCGTCGATATTTCCTGTTTCAGCTGAGGCATCTTCTTCCTCATATCTGCATAGTCTTTGCTTTCATATGCCAGGCAGCAAAGGAGCCTTCCACAGATGCCCGATATCTTCATAGGATTCAAGGCCAGGCTCTGCTCCTTGGCCATCTTGATAGATACTGAGGCAAAGCTGGTTAGAAAATTCTGGCAACACAGGGGATAGCCGCACCTGCCCATGCAACCCAACAGCTTAGCTTCATCCCTTGCCCCCACCTGCCTCAACTCGACCCGTCTTTCCACGGCATGGCTCAATTTCCGAACCAGGTCCCGGAAGTCCACCCTTTCCTCAGCGCTGAAGAACACGGTCAGACGCTCGGCCTCCGAATCATAGCGGGCCGCCAGTGGCTTCATCTTTAGACCAAGTTCGGCGACCATTTCACGGCACTTGCTAAGGGCTTCCTGTTCCAGGTTCTGCCGACCTTTCTCCAAATCCTTGGCCTCCGCCTTGCGCACTACCTTCATTAGCTGCTCACCTGGTTGAGACGGGGCTTCAAGAGTAACGACTTTAACCACCTCCGGACCATGATCAGTATCCACCACTACATAGTCGTTCACCTGCACGGATTTCTCACCAGCATCGCAGTAGACCAGTTTTCCTCTAGCACTGAACTTAACTCCAATTATGTTAGCCATCGAGATATATTATAGGTTCTAGATTCTAATTTCTAATCTCTAAACAAACTCTAGTAAATATCAAAAATCAAAGATAAAGAATTAAAATCACAATTCAAAATGAAAAAAAGGCTTGGTTAAACTGATTTTTGAATTTTGCGCTGTCATTTTGCATTTCTTTTAGTATCTAGTGCTTCGGATTTCCCCTCCTGGGTAAATTGAGCATCAGCCATTCCCATGCTAAACGGGGATTGGCGTTTTTCGAGATTGCCTCCTGTAGCAAGCCAAGATTGGCCAGAAACCTTTCGATCTCGCTCAGACTTAATCCTCCAGCTTGTTCCTCCAAAACTGTCTCATAATCTACATTGATGATGGCTTCTTTGCAACCACCTCTTATGAGCATCAAATCACGCCACCAGTCGAGCCAGGCCTCTACTATATCCGCCCCGGCTTTCCGGTCCTGGCTAAACTGGCTGGCTGAATCCTGAGCGTAGGCAAACCTTTGCCCCAGGCTTGCAGTCAATAAGGAGACCAGCTTGTCTATTCTTTGAGACCGCTTCTGTAATATATCGTCATTCGTCAAAGCGGACACTGCCCAGCCCAAGCGACCATGGCACAACTGATTCAAAAGCTTAGCTTTATCAGCATCAACGTTGTATGAGTTGATGAGCACCTGCTGCACCCGGTCCGATGGCACAGGCTTCAATTCCAGCCTCTGACACCGCGAAATAACTGTCGGCAAGAGGCGCTCCTCTTCAGCAGCTAATAAAAGCCAAACTACCCTGGGGGGTGGCTCCTCTAATATCTTGAGCAAGGAATTGGCTGCCTCGGTAGACAGATATTCCGCCTCATCAATGATAAACACTTTGCACTTGCCTTCATATGGTGGCAGGT
>JALHUO010000057.1 GCA_022866545.1 Dehalococcoidia bacterium
CGCGTCCTCTGTCCGTGGACTGGCAGCCTCATGCGGTGTCTTGTGCCTCGGTAGCAACCAATTTCAATAAGCCGCTTTATATTAGATTGAATCTCCCTCCTGAGATCACCTTCCACTCTGTACTGTTTGTCAAGAACATCTCGAATCTGGCCAACTTGTTCTTCGCTCAACTCTTTGACCCTAAGGCCTGGAGCAACACTCGTCGCAGCCATAATGCGCTTGCTTGATGTTGAACCGATGCCATAAATGCTCTGCAAAGCTACCCAAATTGGCTTCTCTTTGGGAAGGTCTATACCAGCAATACGTGCCATTGCTTATTACCCCTGCCTCTGCTTATGCTTTGGATTCTCGCAAATAACCCTAACCACACCCTCCCGCCTGATAACCTTGCATCTTGGGCATATCGGCTTGACTGAAGCTCTTACTTTCATTTGGAATCACCGTACAAACAAACCGTTATAATAAACTTTCTTAGTTAACCTGTCAAACTACTTAAGCCGATAGGTAACCCTACCACGGGTCAAATCATAAGGCGAAAGTTCTACCAGAACTCTATCCCCAGGCAAAATCTTGATGTAGTGCTTTCTCATTTTGCCCGATATATGAGCCAATACAAGATGTCCATTGGCCAATTCCACGCGAAACATTGTGTTAGGTAAGACTGTAATCACCTTGCCTTCGACCTCTATTCTCTCTCTCTTGGCCATTTCTCACATACTATCTAAACAAGTATATCAGGTCCACTATCAGTTATGGCAACGGTATGTTCAAAATGTGCTGACAGGCTTCCATCGGCCGTAAGCACAGTCCATTGGTTAGCCGCCAGCCTAGTGTGCCAATCTCCGGCATTGACCATCGGCTCGATAGCCAGAGTCATACCTTTACGAAGCAAGAAACCTTTACCGACTACAAAATTATGTATTTGGGGCTCCTCGTGCAGGTCCCGACCTACTCCGTGCCCGGTATATTCTCTAACCACGGAAAATCCTTTTGATTCAACATAACGTTGAATGGCAGATGAGATATCTCCCACCCATGCTCTGCTTATCGCTTGAGCGACGCCCGACTCTAAACTACCTTCTGTGACCGCGATAAGGTCTTCAGCCTCCTTACTTATCCCCCCTACACCAATAGTCACGGCGGCATCGGTATGAAAACCGTTAAGTCTTGCCCCTACATCTAAGGAAACGATGTCTCCTTCTTCTAGTATGCGTTCGCCAGGAATGCCGTGGACTATTTCGTCGTTCACGGAAACGCATAAATTCGCAGGGAAGCCGCGATAGTTCTTAAAAGAAGGCATCACTCCCCTCTTTTTCGATTCCTCAGCCATAATCATGTCCAATTGGGCAGTCTTAATCCCCGGTCTCACTTCCGCTCTCAGTCTATCTAAAATACCAGCGAGGATCTTACCACACTTCCTCATAATAGCTATTTCCTCGTCAGATTTTATAATCACCATCTATCTTATCCCTGCTTGCCTCCAATGTCATTCTAGCGGAGCATGGCCACCACAGAATCTCGGCGACCCTTCGCTTCGCTTAGTGCGACATAGATGCTCTGAGCGCAGAGACTATTTCTCTAGCTACCCCCTGCATTCCTAGATTGCCATTGACCCTGATTAATTTGCCTTGCTTTTTATAATAATCAAGTATGGGAACAGTTTGAGCAAAGAAAACATTAAGTCGTTCCTTTACTGTTTCTTCTCTGTCATCAGGACGCTGGTACAATTCACCACCACATCTATCACATTTACCGGGCGTCCTAGGTGGCGAATTCGTTATATGGTACGGCGTCTGACAAGCCCGGCAAAGCCATCTTTCACCGAGGCGTTTCACCAGCTCTTTGTTGGGAACTTCAATGTATATTGCCCTATCTATGCTTTTTCCTTGCTCCTTAAGGGCTCTGTCCAGAACTTTGGCCTGCTGCAAAGTCCGGGGAAAGCCGTCGAAAAGGCAGCCAGAGGCACAGTCAGGCTGGTCAATTCTCTCCAGAATCATTTTCGTGGTTATCTCGTCAGGAACTAGTTCTCCCTTATCCATATAGCCTTTCGCCGACAGACCAACATCCGTCCTTTTCTCCAACGCCTGCCGAAACAAATCCCCGGAGGCTATATGAGGTAGATTCATCTCCTGAGAGAGAATATCTGCCTGAGTTCCCTTCCCTGCCCCCGGAGCACCTAGCATGACGATATACATTATTTCAGGAAACCCTCGTAGCGGCGCATGGTTAGCTGCGCCTCTAGTTGCTTCATGGTATCCAGGGCCACGCCGACAGCTATGAGCAGAGCGGTGCTCTGAATCACCAAATTAACACCGGTACTCTTTTGAGCAATAAAGGGCAATATTGCCACTATAGCTAAGAAGAAGGCGCCGCCAAAGGTAATACGCCTGATGATTCCATTCAAATAGTCAGCCGTCGCCTTGCCGGGTCGGACTCCGGGGACGAAGCCGCCCTGCTGCTGCAAAGTCTGAGGCAGGTTCATTTGCTCAAATATGACCATAGTGTAGAACAAAGTGAAACCAACTACCAAGGCAAAATACAAGCCCTGGTAGAGTACGGTATTAGACTGAAATATATTATAGACTGAATTCCAGAAATTGGGGTCTTGTCCGGTTGGGTTCATGAAATATGTAGCTATCGTACCGGGAAGCTGCATCATGGCAATGGCAAAAATGAGGGGTATCATCCCCGCAGTGTTGACTCGCAGGGGTATGTAGGTGGAGCCCGATTGGCGGTACATGCGACCACTACGAAAAGTGCTTCGAGCATACTGCACGGGAATACGGCGATGAGCTTCAACGAATATGACTATGAGCACTATCATAGCCAAGGATAGAATAACGTAGGCCATCAACCCCCCAGGATTTCCACCAATAGCAGCAATAATGCCGCGACCCACTATCTGGGGCACGTCAGTCACGATACCGGCAAAGATTATTATCGATATCCCGTTCCCGACACCGCGCTCAGTAATCAATTCACCTAGCCAGACGAGGAACATTGTGCTAGCGATCATCGTTATTATTATGTTGGTTATGGTCAATGGTCCAAGCGCCTCAATAGTGACTCCCTGAGAACGTAACAAAGCAATCATAGCGTAGCTTTGAAGGGCAGCCAGCGGTATAGTTGCCATGTGAGTAATTCGATTGATCTTCTGCTTACCAAGTTCCCCTTCCTGGGATAGAGCCTGAAGGCTGGGGATCACCGGGACCAGCAATTGCATAATTATGGACGAAGTGATGTACGGGTAGACGCCCAGTGCAGCCACGCTGAATTTCTCCATGGCACCACCCGTAAAAAGGTCAAGCATGCCGAAGAGGGGGCTTGTCCCGAAGTATTCCTGCAATTTTGCGAGGTCCACGCCGGGCAAGGGAACGTGAGTCATAAAACGAAAAACGACGAGGATACCTATAGTGAAAAGAATTCTTCGCCGCAAATCAGGCAATGCCCATATGTCCATCATTGCCTGGACAAGTCGCGGTCGGGTTGTTTTTCGCTCCATTCTAAGCCTGCTTTATATTCCCTCCGGCAGCCAGAATCTTTTTCTCTGCCGATGAAGAGAATTTGTCAGCACTAACTAGCAATGGATGCTTAATGTCGCCGGCGCCAAGAATTTTGGTGGGATGGTCCGTGGTATTAATCAATCCGGCGCGGAGCAGTTCTTCAGGGGTCACTTCGGTTCCTAGGGAGAAAACAGACAACTGCCCCACGTTGACAATATTGTATTCAGTTCTGAAAATGTTGACGAATCCCCTCTTCCGCGGTAGCCGTTTTATCAAAGCCAACTGACCGCCTTCAAAGCCGAGACGCACACCACCTCCCGAGCGAGCCTTTTGCCCTTTACAGCCTCGGCCCGAATATGTGCCATGGCCGCTGCCATTTCCACGACCTACGAACTTCTTCTTGTGCTTGGCACCTGCCGAAGGCCCTAATTCATTCTGTTTCATCTACCTTCTCTTTCTGAGCTTCCCCAGCAGTCATATCTGTGAGCGGCGCCTGATTTGCCGCTTCCTCACCCTTCCTCAAGTTACTCAAGGCAAGCATCGTTGCCTTGGCTACGTTGATCTTGCTTCGTCCGCCTAGTGACTTGCCGATAACGTCTTTTACGCCTGCCAATTCAAGTACTGCTCGGGCAGTGCTGCCGACAATTAAGCCCGTGCCCGGCGCCGCCGGCTTTAGTAAGATCCTGGACGCACCAAACTTGGCTAGAATTTCATGAGGGATGGTACCGTCCTTAATAGGCACCTCAATCAGCCGCTTCTTTGCCACAGTACCCGCTTTACGGACTGCTTCAGGAACCGCTGCCGCTTTAGCTAACCCGAATCCGACATGCCCCTGGCCATCGCCAACTACCACTAAAGCTCTGAACCGAAGGTGTCTACCACCTTTGACTACTTTAGTTACACGGTCGATGCCTAACAGTTTCTCTTCGAGACTCAATTCTGAGGCATCGATTTTAGCCCTCTTCCCTCTTATTTTAGTAACTGCTTTCATAAGCTAATCCTCAAAATTCCAATCCAGCTTTCCTGGCAGCTTCAGCTAAAGCCTTAATTCTGCCATGATATTTGTAGCCACCACGATCAAAAACTACCTTCTTGATTCCCTTCTCTAATGCCTTCTCCGCAAGCAAAGTCCCCACTATTTCAGCTTTCTTGCTTTTTGCCATTCCATCAGTCTTGCCCTTCA
>JALHUO010000058.1 GCA_022866545.1 Dehalococcoidia bacterium
CGTTCGCCTGGTTAACATAGAAGCCAAGATTGATGACACAGTGATAACCATCTACCGCGCTGATGGCATAATTGTGGCCACCGCTACCGGGAGCACCAGCTATTCCCTGGCATCTGGCGGACCGATTCTTCATCCTCAGTCGAACGAAATCGTCATCCAACCAATATCCTGCCACCTGGGTTTGAGTCATGCCCTGGTACTGCCTCCGCAGAGCACGGTCGATTTGAAGGTTGCCCCCAGAGAAAGGGCCATACTCAGCATTGACGGACAAGTTGAGTTGCCGTTATCAGATGGGCAAAATGTCAGAGTTAAGCTCAGCCCCTACATAGCTCGCTTCCTGAGAATTCACGAGCCAACCTATTTCTATGGTTCGTTGTGGCAAAAACTGGGAGGCAGAAGAAATGAAAGCTGACACAAAGGTTGACAGGGCAAGGGTGGGCGATGCTAACTCCATGCACCGGCTGATCAGCCGTTTTGCTGACAAGGGAGAGGTTTTGCCTCGCGCCTTATCTGAGATTTATGATGGCATCAGAGATTACTTCGTGGTCAGAAAAGGAGGTCGGGTTATCGCCTGCGCGGCATTGCACGTCACCTGGGTTGATTTGGCGGAGATCAGATCTCTGGCTGTCGATGAGAAGGAACAGAACCACAGGATTGGCTCGGCGCTAGTCCGGGCCTGCTTGGAAGAGGCCAAGGAACTAGGGATACCCAGGGTTTTCTGCCTCGTTCGCAAGCCGGCTTTCTTCAAAAAACACGGCTTTCAACTGATCGACAAGAAAGAGCTGCCCCAGAAGGTATGGGCGGAATGCTATCGCTGTCCCAAGTTTCCCGACTGCGATGAAATCGCTCTTATGCGACAACTTTGAGGCGGGGCAGGCAAAGCAACGCCGTTTTAGCGAACAGCGAGAGTATGTTGAAGCCGGAAAAGAAGCTATCTACTCAACAGATTTTCCACGGACGCGCGGTGAACATACGCGTGGATACCGTGGAGAAAGCTAGCGGCACAAGAACCACCAGAGAGGTGGTGGAGCACAGCGATTGTATAGCCGTAGTACCTATTGATGAACAGGGCAATGTTCTTTTGGTTCGCCAGTTCCGCCACGCCGTGGGTAAATTCCTTCTGGAAATACCGGCTGGTGGTATTGATCCCGGCGAAGAGCCCGTTGACTCCGTGCGCCGCGAGTTACAGGAGGAAATCGGCTACTTCCCCCGGAAAATAGACAGCTTGGGGGGCTTTTACTCCACCCCTGGCTATGGTACGGAGTACCTCCATTGTTTTCTTGCTACCGACCTTGTGCCCGCTCGTCTGGTGGCTGAGGATACCGACGATATCGAGCTGGTCCGCGTTTCGCCGGATGAGATACCCAAACTTATCGCCTCGGGCGAGATTTCCGATGCCAAAAGCATCGCTGCCCTGCTTATGTTCCTCTTTATACGGCCAAGGAAGTAGACCCGCCTGCGATGTGATATCTCCATTGGCAGACACGCCTAATGAACCCGTTGACGGTGTGGCGAGGGGATGATATATAATACAAGTCCGGAGGTGGAGAATGAAGACAATACTTGATTCGAAGAGAGGCCGTTGCTTGGCAAAAGTCAGTGTGTTTCTGACTACGGTAGCCCTAATCATAGTGATGGTAGGCTGTGATGCCCCTTCTGCCGGTGTACAAATAAGGGATTGGCGTGATTTGGATGCCGTCAGGAATAACTTGGACGGCCAATTCCTTCTAATGAACGATCTTGATTCCACTACTGCCGGTTATACGGAGCTGGCGAGCCCGACAGCTAATGGGGGAAAGGGTTGGCGACCAATTGGGATTTGGCCTGACCCATTTACCGGTAGCTTCGACGGTCAAGGATTTGAAATCAGGGACCTGTTTATCGACCGCGAGGGCGAAGATAATGTGGGACTTTTCAGTTTTGTTGAGACAGGAGCGGTCATCGTGGGTGTCGCGTTGATTGACGCCGATGTGACTGGCGAGCTGTATGTTGGTGGTCTGGCGGGACATAACCATGACGGCAGTCTGAGTAATTGTCATTCCACCGGTAGCGTAACTGGCCATACGCATGTTGGCGGTCTAGTCGGAGAGAGTGGTGGCACAGTGACCAGCAGCTATTCCACCGCTAGCGTGAGTGGTAGTTACGAGGTTGGCGGCCTGATAGGACAAAATCATGGCACTGTCAGTAAGTCCTATTCTACCGGTAGGGTGACTGGCGATGAGTATGTTGGCGGTCTAGTGGGATGGAATCATGAGGGGACTGTAAGCAACTCCTATTCCAGCGGTAGGGTGGATGGCGTGTCGCTTGTTGGCGGTCTGGTGGGACATAATCGAGGCAGTGTGAGTAATTGTTATTCCACCGGTAACGCGACTGGCTATGAGTATGTTGGCGGCATGGTGGGACGGAATTATCAGGGCGCTGTAAGTAACTCCTTCTGGGATACCGCAACCAGCGGACAAGCTACTTCAGCTGGCGGGACGGGCAAGAATACCACGGGAATGAAGGACATCGCCACGTTCTCAGGTGCAGGCTGGAATGTAATCGCGGTCGCACTGAACCAGACTGACCCCGCCTACATCTGGAATATCGTCGGTGGAGTGACCTATCCCCTCCTGAGCTGGCAGCCGTAACTATCTAGATAGCGAAATTGGCAATAACGGCTTGCCCCAGGGATATGCCGCCATCATTGCAGGGTACCTGCCTGTGGGTAAGGACCTGAAAACCGCTTCTTTCCAGTAAGCTGACCGTTTTTCTCAACAGTAAACGATTCTGGAAGACGCCACCACTTAGGGCAACCTGGGTGATAGCAGTTTCATTGGCTATCAATTGACACATCTCGTTTATCATTTGGGCTACGGTATTGTGGAACTTGACTGATATAATCCCCTTTGAGATACCCTGATGTAAATCTCCTATTACCGCCGCGACTAGATCCCTAAGGCGCACGATTCTTATTCCCTGATCTGCTACTATACGGTATGGGTAGCTTTCCTCAGCATTGGACATTGCTTCGTTGCCTACGCCCATCGCAATGACAGAAGAGTAAGCAGCCATCTCCAGTTCCACCGCCGCCTGCCCTTCGTAGTCTATTTCACCCCTTATACCCAGCAGGGCTGATATAGCATCGAAAAGGCGCCCCATGCTTGAGGTGAGCGGTGAATTTATCCTTCTTTCCATCTGGCGCTTGATAACGTCTATTCCAACTTCCCCAACCTGCCCGAGGGAAGCCCGTTGAGATTGCTTCGCTTCGCTCCTAATGACAGCGTTGAGGACATTTTCCCCTAACAGAGTAAGAATATAGCCGATGGCAGTGCGATAGGGTCTTTTTATGGCGGCGGCTCCGCCGGGCAAAGGCAGGTATTCCAGATGCCCCACCCTTTCATAATTACGATAATCAGCTACCAGGAATTCTCCTCCCCAGATATTTCCATCGGCACCCATCCCCGTGCCGTCGAAGGCTACGCCGATAACGGGGGATTCCAGCCCGTTATCAGCCAGGCAACTGGCAATATGGGCATGGTGGTGCTGCACAGGAACAAGCTTCAGGCCAGATTCGCCTAATTCCTGGGCATACTTGGTAGCCAGATAATCAGGGTGAAGGTCATGGGCAATGATTTCAGGCTCTATATGGAAAAGTCTTTTATACAGGGATAGAGTGTTGTCAAAATGTTCCAGGGTTTCCATATTCTCCATATCGCCGATATGCTGTGACAGGAAAGCATAGTTATCTTTGGTCAGGCAGAAGGTATTTTTCTCCTCACCACCACAACCAAGCACCTGCCTGACCTCAAGTGGGAGGCGGATGGGATAGGGAGCGTAGCTGCGCGCCCGCCTCATAAGCTGGCTGGTGCCCCTCTCTACCATAGCCACGCTGTCGTCATAACCGGAGTAGATATCCCGATTATGGATGAGAAAGTAATCGGCAATGCTGGAAAGCCTCCCCAAAGCTTCGTCATTGTCTCGGGCGATAGGCTCTTCGCTGAGATTGCCGCTGGTCATCACCAAAGGCAAACCAGTGTCTCTGAGCAGTATATGATGGAGAGGTGTATAAGGCAGCATGATCCCCAAGAACCATAGATTCGGCGCTACCTCTCGGGACACAGATGAGTCTTCTTTCCAGATCATGAGCACGATGGGCCTTTGAGGTGAGGCAAGTAATTTCTCCTCTTCTGGCAAGATGTAGCAGTGTTTTTTAGCGTCGGCCACGGTAGCCACCATTATGGCAAGGGGCTTGGAAGGGCGTCTCTTCCTCCGCCGCAATGCTCTAACTGCGGCATCGTTCGTGGCATCACAAACCAGTAGAAAGCCCCCTAGACCTTTGATGGCCACGATTTTCCCTTCTTCAAGTAGCCGGCTGGCAACAGCTACAGGATTCGAGTTGTTTATCAAATTGCCCTGGTTATCAACTAACTGGACCTGCGGACCGCATTTCGGGCAGGCGTTGGGCTGGGCGTGGAAGCGGCGGTCCAGAGGATTATCATATTCAGCCTGGCACTGGGGGCACATCTGGAAGTAGCGCATGGTGGTCTTGGGGCGGTCATATGGCATACCTTCGATTATGGTAAACCGAGGGCCACAATTGGTGCAGTTGGTGAAGGGGTAGCGGTAGCGGCGGTCTTCAGGGTCTAGCAACTCCACAAGGCAAGCCTGGCAGGTAGCAACATCTGGAGAAATGAGCTGGTATTTCCCCTCCTGAGCCTGGCTCTGTCGAATTTCAAAGCTTTTGTAGCCGCGTGGCCGGTGATACTCAATAGTTACGTTTTCGATGTGGGCCAGTGGCGGTGCCTCGGTCCCAAGTTCCCGCTCAAACTGCTTAATAGCTTCTGCTTCACCCTCTACCTCAATCCTGACATCTTCCGAAGTGTTGTACACCCAACCGTTAAGATTATTTCTGACAGCCAGTCCGTAAACGAAGGGCCGGAAACCGACGCCCTGAACAATGCCCCGGACGCTAACAGAAGCTGCTTTGAGAGACCGCTTTGCTATTTTTGGCATATACTACCCAACGAAAACCGCAAGATTCTCGTGAGTACCCCGCTTAATCTAAGATCAGAATTCGCCCGGGGTTAGTTTATAAGACGATTCCTGAGGAATGCAATACTCAGTTAAATCTATACCAGCACGCCCTCGATCTCGGCCAACTCTTGTCAACACCTCATCTGTTCGGGGAGTTTCTCAACTTCTCTCAGCGGCCGGCAACCATCAATATTATCATGACGTCTCCGCCCTTTTGAGAAACCCCTCGACTTTGGCCACGAGGTCCCTTGGTTTGATAGGCTTCATGATGTACTCGGTCACCTCAAACGGAAAAGGCTGGCCCAACGCCTCTGAAAAGCTGGTCAACGCCAGCACAGGAATCTTGGCGAGTGAGGGGTCTTTCCGGAATTGATCGGCAAAGGTGAAACCATCGGCCACCGGCATCAAAATATCCAGAATAACTAAATCAGGTTTCTCTTTTCTCGCCTTTTCCATACCCTCCTGCCCATTGTAGGCCACAATCACTTCATAAGCTTTGCTTTCCAAGGCCCCACCCATGACTTTCACAAGGTCAACATCATCGTCAACAAGTAAGATTTTCGGCCTCTGTTTCATATTCAGTCACCTCCTTGGTTATTCATTCCGACACCCTACATGGGTTCATTTCACCCAGGATTCCGTCCTAACCGTCCATTTTTCGGCACAGTGAACGTGAATTTGCTTCCCACGCCAGTTTCAGGACAGGGGCTTTCGGCCCAAAGCTTCCCTCCATGAGCCTCAACTATTCTCTTCGATATTGACAACCCTAATCCGGTGCCTTTCTTTCCCGCCTTCCTCCCTCTGAAAAAATCATCAAAGATTTTCGGTAGCTCGTCAGGTGGTACGCCGATTCCAGTATCTGTCACCTCAACTGCTATCTCGTTTTCATGTTCCTTCACTCTGACAATTACCATGCCATCACGCGTATAATTAATAGCATTACTTATCAGGTTAATCAATACTTGTTGCAGCCGCCGGCTTGATGCGTAAACCCTGGGTGAGTTTTCGGGTAGTTCAATCCTCAATTCTATCCCCTTTTGTCTTGCCACGTTATCCAGACCCACCACTGCCTGTTTGATCACCCCGTTGAGAGAGACTTCCTGCATCTCGCGCACAAGCTGGCCAGCTTCGATACGCGGTACGTCCAACAGATCGGTAATCAACATCAGAAGTTCATCGATCCTCCTGATACCTCTTTGCAGCAAGTCTTTCTGCCCGTCAGTGATATCGCCGGTGTATCCGTCTGCTATATAGGACAATATGCTCTGGGTAGCAACCAAAGGTGACTGGAGATCATGGGCAACGATACTGAGAAAGCGGACAAATTGGCGTCTTCCCTCTTCCAGTTTATCCACATCAATAAAACACTGTTCGAGTTCCCTCGCCCTCTCAAGGGCAATAGTGCCTAGATTGGCAACCTCTTGCACGAAATACATCTCAGAACGCGTAAAATAGTGCTGCTTCGCTGTATACACCCTTATCACTCCCACTACATCTCCCTTGAACAACATAGGAGCGGAGAGCATGGAGGCGATACCTTCTTGCTTGGCCTGCTCTCTATACTGGACCCTCTCATCCTCGGCTGCGTTCAATATGGCAACTGGCTTTCCTTCCAGTGCCAGAGAAATGCTCTTGTCAGCAGATACCGGGCCTTTGCGGACATACCAGTCGCTCAACCCGTAGGCTGCGGTGTGAAGCAATACCTTCCGGTCCGCCGATAGTAGCATTATTGAACATCCTTTGGCTTCCAATGCCTCGGACACGGTCTTCGCCATACTATCGAGCACACCCTCGGGAATACGAACTGAATTTACTGCAGCTGCTATTTCGTAAAGACTCCTGTAGTATCTCTGGGTCTTATTCGCCATTTCTTTGCCTCTTCATACGGCACTGTCAAAGCAAATTTCGGATCTACGTACTACTCGATGCTATGACATGGCACCAGTCACATGCTTAACTTACATCTACCTGCAACTTCAAACTAGGCTCAGGCTGATCATTCTCTTCGGATTATGGCCTGTGTATGGTCCGTATCAAGTCGCCACTTCGGTCTCTTATATTCACTACCAGCGGCATTTGCCCCGGCAAGGCATGGGTAGCACAAGCCAAACACGGGTCATACGCTCTGAAAGCCATCTCTACCATGTTGAGAAAACCTTCCTTGACCTCCGGGCCCTTTACAAAAGCCATGGCTGCTTTCTTCACGGACAGGCATATCGGGGCTGCATTGTGCTGGGTTGCTACAATGAGATTCACCTTTGTAGCTTTTCCATCAGTGTCAGCCTCATAATGGTGGATTAATGTTCCACGCGACGCCTCGACACAGCCGATTCCAACCTTCTCCAACCTAAGTTCCATATTGCGTATATCTTTGCTGGTCAACAAGGGGTCATTAGCAATTCGCTGCATATGCTCTGCAGCCTGGAAAGCTTCAATTAACCTTGCCCAATGGTAAGCGAGAGTATGGTGGCTCGGCTTGCCGCCTAGTACATCAAACATCGTCTCATATTCTCTCTGGGCGAGGGGTGTTAACATGCTATCAGCTGCGTTCAATCTTGCAAGTGGCCCTACACGATACAATGATGTTGACTCACCCTCATTCAAGCCCCTCCAACCTATCTTCCTCAAGTGAGTTAGCTTTATATATGTCCATGGCTCAACCCACTCCCCTATATAATCGACATAATCGTGATAATCAAACAACGCATACTCTTCACCTTTTGGACTAACTATCCTACATTTGCCTTCGTAAAAATTTAGCCGCTTATTATCATCGACCAGCCCCATATAATAGGTGTTTAGCTTGTAGGCGTCATTCAGGACAATATTCAGGTACTCCTTGTTATCCAGGACAATCTGTTTGAATAACTCCAAAGAAAACTGGCAGAATTCAACACAGAAATCGGCGGTCTCCCGTATCCATTTCCTGTCCTCCTCTGTGATTCCCCTGGAGACTCCGCCGGGCAAGCCACCTTCGGGATGGGCAGGCTTGCTGGCAATGTGCCGGATTATTTCACGGCATCTTTTTCTTGCTTCTATGACCTTGCCGCCGATTTCCAGTCCAACCTTGCGCACCACACCGAGAATATTCCGTTCAGCCGGGTCAGCACTAGGCCCAACCACAAAATCAGCCGCTGAAAGTATATAGAAATGGAGCAGATGGTCTTCCACTATGAACGCATTGTAGTGAAGCTGCCTTATCAGCTTGGCGGTGGGTGTTGGCTCTACCCCGTAAAGATCATCCAGCGCTTTCGCCGATGCCATATTGTGGGGAGTCGGACAAACGCCACAGATATTAGACATAATCCGGGGCAACTCCTCCACAGGTCTACCCAGACAAAAGATTTCAAACCCTCTGAGTTCCAGCACCTGCCAGTAGGCGTCTTCTACATTGCCCTTATCGTCCAGAAAAATCTCGATTTTCCCATGTCCCTCAAGTCTGGTTAGTGGGTTTATAGTTATCCTTTCGCTCAATTTGCACCTCTTTGCTATCCAATCTACTTCTCAGCTCTCTTTTTCTGAAATATCGCAACAGGGAGTGAAAATCGATACAGATATCCCACAGGATCAACAAACTGGTTCACAATTCTCGTTACGTCTTCATCGCTCTCCGCATCCAGAATTGACGCCAGGGCGGGAATGAATTTAGCGCCGGAATCCTCCACTCCCTCCACAGGGCCAAAGCACGCCCGACACGGGATATTGATGTTCATGCAGGCTTCGCCGCAGCCATCACGAGTGGCAGGTCCCAGACAGATTATTCCCTGAGCCAGAAAACAAACATCGGGGTCTGCTTCCACCTCATGAATCCTCTTGATTTCTTTGATTGATATCCTGTCTGGCTTCGATTTGTTGCGCCTACAGCTATCACACAAGGCCCTATTGGGTGCTAGAGTTGAGCCTTTGGGAGGAAGTTTATTTTCCAGAACCGCGCTCACGGCATACATCACCGAATATGGGGGCGGAGGGCATCCGGGCAGGTAGTAATCGACATCAATGATGTCATTCAGTGCGTGGACATGGTCATAGAATTCGGGCAGAGTGAGCTCTTTCCCATTGACACGAGAGGTTGTTTGTGGATAGTTGCCATTGGGGTTAACTACAGTTGGAGCATCACGATAGACCCAGTTGAAGATGTTTGCCTTTGTACTAAGATTAGCCAATCCAGGTGTTCCACCTAGGCAAGCGCAGGCACCAAAGGCAAGAATTAGCTGAGATTTTTCTCTCAATAGCTTTGCTATCTCTTCTTGCTCGGAGTTTCTGACATGTCCGTTGACCACACTCAACGCGATTTCACCATTCTTCATCCTTCTGACACTGTCATACTTGAAATCCATCGCCACTGGCCACAGAATTATATCAACCGCATCTGCCAACCGAAGCAGTACTTCGTTTATATCGACCACCGCCTCGTCGCAACCACCACATGAACCCAACCAGCAGATCGCAACCTTCGGTTTAACCATCTTATTTCCCCCCTATAGCTCTAATTGCCTCATTGGACTTCCTCTCTTTCACTGGACCCATCTTCGCCGGACCTAGTCTCGCCAGTTCCCTTCTCATCTCTGCTACTAACTTCGTGATGCTCTCTCCTTCAGGGTCAGTAGATAGCGCTATCCTAATCCTTTCCTTCTCTATGCCAACAGACTCTAACAGCCTGCGAATCAAATACACTCTCTTTTTTGCCTCGTAGTTGCCGTCTTGATAATGACAGTCCCCTTCAGGGCAACCAAGTATCAAGATTCCATCCGCTCCTGCCCTGAATGCATCAAGCACATGCGTGGCATCAATTTTTCCAGTGCAAATTAGTGGTACCCAGTTATCCATCTTACTTGACAGTGTATCTTCGTCTGTCAGATAACCCCAGCTGAATTTGCAGGAAAAACACACTACTTTGGGTTCGTAATCGCTCAATGTCATCCTCCTGAACAAAGCTTTTGTCTAAGCACTATGCCAAAGACGAGTAAACCGCGGCTATCCTCTGGGCTGTAGCATCATCAACCATTCTTCTTGCTTGGGATGGGCAAGCCGCAACGCACATGCCGCAGGACTTGCACCTGAACATATCCGTTTCGGATACGGTCTTGCCGCCAGAGCTAATTAGATGAGC
>JALHUO010000059.1 GCA_022866545.1 Dehalococcoidia bacterium
ACACCTCGCCCTGGCTAGCTGAGACGCCCCAGTTGCTGTGCTCTACCTGATGATCCGCGTGCCTGTTTTGCCCTGGAGTGCTGCCAGAGCGGTTTCAGGGAGAGTTATGATCACCTCTCGTTCTCGGCGCTGGTTAAGGTTTGCTTCTTCCAGAAACATTGTGGCTGCCCGTATCTTGGGCTCCATACTCCCCTTGCCGAATTGGCCCTCGTCGAGGAACTTCTTTGATTCAGCCACACTCAGGTTGTTCAAGGCTTTCTGGTGAGGTGTGGCGAAGTCTCGATATACATACTCCACTGCCGTGAGAATAAACAGGACGTCGGCGTCTATCTCGATAGCCAGGCGCGCCGAGGCATAGTCCTTGTCAATTACGGCTTCAACGCCGGACAGATTGCGGTTGTGTTCTCTAATGCCGGGGATGCCACCGCCACCCACGGCGACCACTATCTCGCCCGCATCCAGCATACTCTTTATGATCCTGGCTTGCTGGAGGCTGATGGGCATGGGTGAAGCGACCACGCGCCTATAGCCGCGGGCGCTGTCCTGAATGATATGCCAGCCTTTCTCATCCCTGAGTCGTGCTGCTTCACTTTCAGTGTAGAAGGGGCCGATCGGTTTGGATGGGCTTTGAAAAGCAGGATCATTCCTGTCCACGACAACCTGGCTTACCACAGTAGTGATGTTGTGTGGCTTCCCTGCCTGTCTCAGGCAGTTAGCCAGCGTGTTCTGAATCATGTAACCCATGAATCCTTCTGTGGCGGCTACGCAGATGTCCAGAGGCATGGGCGGCACCACAGTCTGTGCCATCGTGCTGGCCAGGAGCAAGTTGCCTACCTGTGGCCCATTCCCGTGAGTGATTACGATACGGCTCCCGCTGCTAAGCAGGCCCAGCAGCTGTTCGGCAGTGTGCCTCAGATTCTCATATTGCTCCTCGATAGTCCCCCTCTGCCCTGCCCTCAGTATGCAGTTGCCACCAAGGGCGATGACAAAAGTCATGGTTCTGTCCCTGGTCATTGCCTTATCTTTCCCGGCCGTGAACTGTGATAGCTACAGGTCGCACTCTGGCACCGGTCATTCTTGGAGCCCCGGGGGAGATTGTGAGCGCGGCCAAACTCTGACAGTATATCCTCCAAATTGGGCGTTCCCACTTCCTGAAGTTCGTAAGAAACCCTGGTATGTGGTTTCCTGATATCGATGATTCGGCTCAAGTCTATGGGCGTTGCCACCAGCACCGTATCGCAATCGACTCTGTTGATGGTCGTCTCCAGATGTTGCAGCTGGCGTGTGCTGTACCCGATAGCCGGCAGGACTGGTCCAATGCCCGGGTACTTTGTGAAGGCTTCAGCGATGCTCTCGACTGCGTAAGGTCTGGGATCCACGATTTCTGCTGCGCCCCCTTGCCGGGCAGCGATGGTGCCCGCGCCGTATGCCATTCCCCCGTGCGTCAGCGTCGGTCCGTCCTCGATGACAAGGACTCTCTTGCCCTTGACAAGGTTCGGATCATCAATCTGAATCACTGACGCAGCCTCGATCATGGTCGCATTTGGGTTTACTGTTGCGATGCTCTCCCGCACCTTCCGGACGTTCTCCGGAGCTGCGCTATCAACCTTGTTGATGACCGCCACATCGGCCATTCGCAGGTTGACTTCCCCTGGATAGTAGGAGACCTCATGGCCGGCACGGTGAGGGTCGGCGACAACAATCATTAAGTCGGGCTGGAAAAACGGGAAGTCGTTGTTTCCTCCGTCCCAGACGATGACGTCACACCCTTCTGGGTCCTTTTCCGCAGCCTTCAGAATGGCCAGATAATCGGCACCAGCATAGACTATGGTTCCCTGTACCAGATGCGGCTCATACTCCTCTATCTCTTCGATGGTGCAGTTGTGTTTCTTTAAGTCGCTCAGCTGGGCAAGGCGCTGCACCCTTTGCTTGATTAGTTCGCCATAGGGCATCGGATGACGCACGGCGATGACTTTCACTCCCTTCTTCTTTAGAAGCTCTATGATCCTCCTCGAAGTCTGACTTTTTCCAGAGCCTGTTCTCACCGCACACACCGCGATAACGGGTCTATTGCTCTTCAGCATTGTGTCCTTCGGGCCAAGCATCATGTAAGTTGCTCCGGCCGCATTCACGATTGCACCGATATGCATCACGTGCTGGTAGGAGACATCACTATAGGCGAATACGCAGTCATCAACATTCAACTCTCTTATCAGCCGGGGAAGTTCTTCCTCTGCATAGATGGGAATTCCCTCCGGATATAGTTCACCGGAGAGCCCAGGGGGATACTTCTTTCCGGAGATGCCCGGGATTTGCTGGGAGCCAGTGAAAGCTACCACATTGTAGCGTTTGTTCTTCCTGAAAAACACGTTGAAGTTGTGGAAGTCTCTGCCCGCTGAGCCTATGATGATGACATTTCTTCTTGCCATGACGCTTGTTCTCCTCCAGCCTTCCTTATTTCGTCTTCATGAATGAGCCAAGATATTAACACATCTCGCCCTTTCGTGAACAGCCATACTTACTAATCGCGCGAGCAGCGTCTAGCACAATAGCATGGTGGGCGACCTCCCACTATTGATTGTGCCATACAGGTGGGTTAGATTGACATAAAACTCATTTGTAGGAAACGCTGCTTTTACTGTCGTATCAATGACCAAGTTGCCAGACAGATACCTGAAGTCGAAAGCCCTGAACAAAAGTGTTCACGTTGCGTGGCAAGTATGAGCAGACATCATTGTCGGTCTGCGGCTTCTCCCGCCCCCTGTTATGAAACTCGTTGACTATCCTCCCTCCCCTTGCGGGAGGGAGCTATACCTGTCCTGACCAAAGGGCACTTCAATAATTCCCCTCTTAAGATAAGAGGGATTAGGCCTGCCCGCCGAACAGATTCCTTGGCAGGCGGGGGAGTTATGAAAGAAACCCCGATAAGATCGGGGCAACTACAAGAATCTGGAAAGGGAGAGGAACATCATAGCTGACTCACCCAGGAAGCAGAATCCTAATTCAGGTTGACAATGGTTTGTTTGACACAATAAAATGAGCTTCACATAGCTTCAGGGAAACGTAAATCCACTACTAAGGGTATTAAGAGCATCGAGCCCGGGAAGACAGGGAAGCCGGGCTTGTTATTTTGTTAAGGAGGTATTCAAATGTTAAGGGGCAAGAGCGTTCTCCTACGGCCGGTGAAGAGATCGGACGTCTCATATTTTCTGAAGTGGTTTAACGACCCGGAGGTAACCCAGTATCTTGGTTTGTATCTGCCGATGACTGAAATAGCCGAGGAGAAGTTCATCGAAGAATTGGGCACCACGAGGACGAAAAGCGATGTTATTCTTGTTATCGAAGCCATCGAGGGTGACTCAACCAAACCGATCGGCAACTGCGGTCTGCACGAGATTAACGCAAAAGACCACAATGCACTCTTTGGAATTGCCATAGGTGACAAGGATTACTGGAGCAAGGGCTACGGGCTGGAGGCTGCCCGGCTGCTAATCAACTACGGCTTCCAACAGCTGAATCTGCATCGCATCTCGTCGTATGCATTTGCCTTCAACGAACGCAGCATCAAGTTCCACAAGAAACTCGGCTTTCGGGAGGAAGGCCGTCTGCGACAATCCACGTTCAAGAACGGGCAATATCATGACCATGTGCAGTTTGGGCTTCTGAGGGACGAGTGGAAAGGATTGTGACGGTGAGAGGATTGTATTAGCTGGCTCGTTCGGCCTCTGTCACGACGGGTCCATGATTGCCGCCGGCTGTGACAAGGGTAGTAGGCAATTTATTGATGGGGTGGGGATAAACACATACTTCGGCTCCGTAAACCTTCTTGATATTCGGCGCTGTGAGTATGTCGAGCGGCGTGCCTTCAGCGTAGACTTTCCCACCATTTAGCATGACCATCCAATCGCAGTATTGAGCAGCTAGGTTCAGATCATGTAGAGCGATGATGACGGTCAAACTTTGCTCCTGGCAAAGACTCTTGACCAGATTGAGAATCTCGACTTGATGGTTTATGTCCAGATTGGCGGTGGGCTCATCAAGGAGCATTGCCTTCGGCTGCTGGGTTAGTGCCCGGGCGATAATAAGCCTCTGTCTCTCTCCTCCCGAGAGTTCACTCACTCTGCGCTCAGCGAAGGATTGGGTATGCGTTGCCTCCATCGCTTGCCAGGTGATAGCCAGGTCCTTTCCTCCTTCGTAACGGAGAAGCCCGAGGTGAGGCGTTCGTCCCATAAGCACTACTTCAAAAGCCGTGAATGCCCCGGGCAAAGCTGGGGTTTGCGGCACCGTAGCCACAAGGCGAGCCAATTCGTCGTGCTTAATGGTCTTTATGTTGCGGCCGTCAATCGAGATACGCCCGCAAAACAGGTCTACTACCCGGGTCATCCCCTTGATTAACGTTGACTTTCCCGAGCCATTGGGGCCGACCAGTCCCAGTATTTGGCCGGGCCTGGCCTTCATATTTACGTCGTGCAAGATGGCTCGATGGTCGTAGCCCAGGCTGACATTGTCCAATTCAATCATTCTTGCTACTCACTCCTATCATCATTTCACCTATTCCTCTTGTCATTCTGAGCCCCGACTTGTCGGGGCGAAGAATCCTTCGCTTCGCTCAGGATGGCGTCTCAAGACCCTTCCCCTTCGTTTCACTCAGGGTCAGGGTGACAGGCAAATAATTCAAAAGAAAGCCAGTCCCTTCCTTCTCCGCAATAGATAAAGAAAGAAAGGTGCTCCAAAGAAAGCAGTAATTATTCCTACCGGAATCTCCGTAGGAGGAATTATGGTACGGGCTAAAGTATCGGCCAGGATGAGGAAGATGGCGCCGACCAATGTGGATAGAGGGAGCAAAAACCGGTAGTCTGGCCCCCAAATAAGCCTCACTGCGTGAGGGATGAGTATGCCGACGAAACCGATAAGGCCGGTGAAGCAAATCGCTGAAGAAGTAATAAGGGTGGCAGCCGCCAGTAATATGAGCTTTACCCTTTCCACATTGATGCCCAGTTGTTGGGCCTGCTCTTCGTCAAGCTGCATGACATTGAGCGGTCGGGCATGAATCCAGATGACTACCAGGCCTGCTAATACACAAGGAAGGACTGTCCACACCTCAGACCATTTAGTCAGGTAAAGTCCACCCAGCAGCCAGAATACAATCCCATGTAGTTCTTCACCAGAAATGGTCATGAGATAGGAGGTGATGGAGGCCAGAAGAGCGCTTAGAGCTACTCCAGCCAGGATAAGCGTGGTGGCTGGCAGGGTTTTGCCGACACGAGCCAGCGAATAGACCACAGCCACGGCGCCTATGGCACCAATGAAGGCAAATAATGGCACGGCCCCGAAAGCCATCCAGGCTAATGTGAAAGGAGTAAGCATGGCAATGGTCGCCCCCAGTCCGGCTCCGGAGGCCACACCTAAAAGATAAGGGTCGGCCAGGGGATTGCGAAACAGGCCTTGATAAGTAGCTCCGGCTACTGCCAGGGCTGCGCCTACCAGACCGGCTAGAACGATACGCGGCAGCCGGATATCAATTATTATGGTTTCCAGAATTTCCGGACTCAACGGCGTCCCCGAAACATCGGGAGAAAGGGGCGTAATATGAACGAACGGCAGTTGAGAGAGGAGGACCTGGAAAGTCGTGGCAAAGGGTATATGAACGCTTCCCAAGGCAGTGGCAAACACGACTACCACCAGCAGCAATGCCCCCAGCCCCAGTAAAGAGTAAACTCTGCTTTGCCAGCGAATGGCATAGGGAATAGCGGGCTCGGTAAAGGTTTCAGATACAGTACGTGCCATCGTTAAATTCTAAATCCCAAATGGCTACTCACCCTCAGTGTCATTCTGAGGAGTCCCGATATGTCGGGACGACCGAAGAATCTCGGAGACCCTTCGCTTTGCTCAGGGTGACATGGGGACGCTGAATGGTTATCACATTGCCTCATACTCAAGCTTAGTATTCAACGCCTTCCCGGCTTTTTATCCCCTGACTATAAGGGTGCTTCACTTCTCTCACCTCACTGACCAAATCTGCCTTTTCTACAATCTTCTCTGTGACGCCCCGACCGGTCAAGACAAGCTCCAATTTTTCTGGTTTTGCCTCCAAAAGAGAAAGAACCTCTTCTTCTTTCAGAAAGCCATCGCGCACGGCGATGTTTATCTCATCCAGGACCAGCATATCCCAGGATGGGTCCTGGAAAAGCTCCTTAATAAATTCCAGCCCTTTGGAGCATTCCCGGCACACATCGTCGGGATTCAGTTCTTTGTAGAAGTGAGGATGTTTCCTGGCGAAAAGAAAAGTCTTTATCGCCAGCTTTTCCAGGGATTTGTATTCACCGTAGCCGAACGCCTCGGGGTCTTTAAAAAAAGAGACGAAGCCGACCTTGAAACCGTGCCCGGCAGCGCGGGCTGCCTGACCAATAGCGGCAGTGGACTTTCCCTTGCCGGCCCCAGAATAGACTTGAATCAAGCCTTTCTTTTTCATTTTAGTCCCTTTGTGCTCAGAAGAAGAAACCTTCACCTAACTACCCTCAGGCTCCTCAAACATCTCGGGGTGAATGAAATGAGCAAACCACTCTAGGCCCTCGACCAGCCTGGGACCCGGGCGTTGAACTAAGTCATCATCGAGTGTATAGATTCGCCCCGTTTGACTGGCGTTGGTACTCGCAAGCTCGCTCGCATTTATTGCCCATTCATATGACCATTCGCTGGTGATGATTATTTCGGGATCGCGGGCAATAACCTCTTCGATTGAGATTGTCGGATAACCGGTGACATTCTGAAAGATGTTCACCCCGCCTCCTTTTTCAATTAGCTCGTGAATGAAAGTCCCTGAGCCAGCCGTCCATAACGGGTCATGCCAGACGATATAAAAGACTCTTGGCCTTTGTTCCAGTTCTTCGGTCTGATTGGTTACCGCTTCAATCCTGCTTTCCATTTCAGATGTAAGTGTCTGTGCCTCCACTTCCTTATCGGTTATTTCCGCTATTCTTCTAATGTCATTAAGCAAGTCATCTAAGTCAGTAGTTTTTATGCCAAATACCGTGAGCCCCAGTCCTGCCATACTATTGATAACGTCCATAGGCGTGCCGTGCGCAACCAGTATGAGGTCAGGGTCCAGAGCAACTATCTTCTCTACATCCGGGTTGGCATATCCGCCCACTTTTGTCTTGTTCAGAGCTTCCGGAGGATAATCACAGTAATCCGTCACTCCTACTGTTCTCTCCCCAAGACCCAGGGCAAACAAAATCTCGGTGTTAGAGGGAGCCAGGGAGATAATTCTCTGGGGCGTGCCGTTAATGGCGACCAGCCTTCCCAGGTCATCAAATGCATATTGCGTTGGTGTCTGCTCGCCAGGGCTGCCGGCTGTCAGGACAAGGGCTATGGCAAGAGCTATGACAAGAGCTATGCTCAGAATCACCAAGAACCAGTTTGTGCCGTGGGCAAGGAATTGCTTACGGAGCCGTTTCATGAGAGTCACTTTTGTCTCCTTTTATACAAAACTACTTGATTTTACGCAAGTGTAGTTGATTAAGCCTTATTATAAAAGGCCCCAAACCGGATGTCAAGACCTTTTCACTGGGATCGTTTAGTAATGTCATTCTGAGGAGTCCAAATGAATTTGGACGACGAAGAATCTCTGCGCATCGTCTTGAGCATTATTGAGATTCCTCGCTTCGCTCAGAATGACAAGAGGGAAAGGGGTCAGAATGACAAGAGGCAAAGGGCTCAGAATGACAGAAACGAAGGGCCCAGTAGTGTCTCGCAATGACAGGAAAGAAGGGTGTCTTACAATGACCGGCGTCTATTAGGAGATGCTTTGGGAAGATTTTGACGTAGGTCAACAATCTCATAATCGAGGTTTTCCTCCTCGAGTCTCTGCGCCACAATTGGAACCTTGTCGTCGCCGCAGACAACCAGAAAGGACAGGCCACAATAAGCTGCCTCTACGGCTGCCTCCCGGACGCCGTGAATGTAGTCAGGTTTCACGCCTATTTGCATTAATGCTACCAGGGATTCGGTGCCCAGTGCTCCCACCAGCCTTGCTTTCTTTGTCGCCTTTTCCAATCGGGCCAGGTCGGTGCTCTGGGAACCTCCATCCTGCACATTGGGTACCTTGCCTATGGTTACTTTAGCTGGCTTGAGTTTTATTACTCCTTCGATATTGCGAATGCCGACATCCTGTCCTTTCTTAGCCTTGGTTACGATTATTCCTTCAGCCCCTTTGCCCCCAATGACCTTGGAGGCGAAGAGCAAGCCGTCCTTCATGTGTAGCGATGCTGGTTGACCAATGGACAAGTCGCTATCAGCTATCGCCGCGGTAGTTGATATATCAGCCACGACTTTGCTCACAAACCAGGCATAGCTATGTAGCTGCCGTGACATCTGCAAAATCCAATCTACGCCCTCCTTGGTGACCTTGTATCGGGACCGACCTTCGGAGCTCAGCCAGCCGTCCTTTATCAATTCTCTTATGTATTCGGAAACCGCCTGCGAAGTTATGCCCAATCTGGGGGCGATGTCCTTCTGCTGTATGTTAGGTTGGTGTGCGGCTATTTCCACCATTATCTGGAACTTAGTAGCCAGATTTTTGCTCTTTAGTATTTGGGCCATATTCACCATTATATCATCTACCAACCAAGCTATGGCTAACTGAGTGAATCTTCATAACCCCCTTTCTCCCCCTTATCTTAAGGGGGAGAGAAGAAGAGAGCCGTCGTGAAATGAGGGTTGACGAACCAAAGAATTCTTCTCTTGAGAGCTGACACGAAACATCTGCAAAATCCCCCTCTTAGGGTAAGAAGGGCAGGGGAGTTATGAAGCAGGAAATCCTTGCCCTAACCCTAACCCTCTCCATTGAGTGGAGAGGGAACTCCTATGGAGAGAGGATTTTAGCGAAATCATAGGGAGGGCTATAAATTAGTGACGCGAGCTGGGGCAAATGTCTCTCAATATGCACCTGTGGCAATGAGGCTGTCGAGCGCGGCATATCCGCCGGCCGTGCTCTATCATATGGACATGAAATTGGTATACCTTGGAAGGCGGGATTTGTTTCTGCAACAAGCCAGGCGCCTTCTCTACGGACACCTTGGAACCAATTAATCCCAATCGTTTGGCTACCCGAAAAACATGAGTGTCCACGGGCAGGGATGGCTTTCCTAGCGAGAAGAGTAGCACGCAGCTGGCTGTCTTATGTCCGACTCCAGGCAGACGAATTAAGTAATCTTCGGCTTCGGTCATGGTCCTGGATTTGAGAAAGTCCAGGGTGATACGACCCTTCTCACTTTCAATTTGTTTAAGCACCTGCTTGATTCTGGCGGCCTTAATTTGGCTCAATCCGCCGCACTTAATGACTTCGGCGATGCGCTCTGCGGGAGCCGACGCTACAGCTTCCCAGCTATCGAAGCTGGCCTTAAGAGAGGCAAACGCGCTGCTCGAATTGGCATCCGAGGTATTCTGGGACAGTATGGTCCCTATGAGCACGTCAATAGGATCCCTGTCCGCCTGCCACTGACAAGAGCCGTATTCCTGTTCTAGAAGCTTGATGACTTCTTCAATAGCCACTGGCTCAAAAATATCATATTGGCGCCACTTGATGCAAAGACGGCCTCTTTCCACTTGTTAGCTTAGGCGCTCTAGAAGCAAGTGTCCACCGGTCAGAGCGTTTACTAATGTCATTCTGAGGAGTGCCGCCTCGTCGGGACGACGAAGAATCTCAGAGATTCTTCGCTTCACTCAGAATGACACACCCTCCTGTCATTGCGAGGAGCATAGCGACGGAGCAATCTTGGTGGTGTTGTTGGGGGAGATTGTCACGCACCCTTCAGGTGCTCGCAAGGACGGAAAGCGAAAGCTTGATGAATCTAGCAACCACTGAAATATGGACCATTTGCGGCGACCTGACTGAATCGGCTAAGATAGGCATCTCCAAAGTGGGAGACGAATATGACCCTTGTAGAGAAGATATTAGCTAAAAAAGCGGGAAAGAAAGCTGTGAGGCCAGACCAGATAGTCGAAGTCTCTGTGGACCGGGCTATGATACATGATGCGTTAGGTGCGCATACGATTGCCAGGTTCAGAGAACTGGGCGTCAAAAAGGTCTGGGATCCTGCGAAAATAGTAGTAGTGTTGGACCACTATGTGCCCAATAAAGATATCGATACTGCCAAGAAGTGTCTTAATATAAAGAAATTTGTCCTCGAACAAGGTATAGAAGATTATTATGAAGTTGGGAAGGGGGGCATAGCCCATCAGGTACTTGTAGAGAAAGGGCATGTGCTGCCGGGAACTATTCTTGTTGCTGTGGATAGCCATACCACGACGTCGGGTGTAATGGGGGCGTTTGCGACCGGGATTGGTGTTGATGAAATGGCTGTGGTGTTCAAAACAGGAAAGTTATGGGAGCGGGTTCCAGGCACGATCAGGATAAATGTTGAGGGAAAGCTCAAGCCTCCCATAATGTCGAAGGACTTGATGCTTTTAATACTGAAGAGATTGGGGGTAAGCGGGGCCCTGTTTAAGTCTCTGCAATATACGGGCTTGACCGTCAGTCAAATGAGTATCGAGAGCCGCATGGTTTTAACCAATATGGCAATAGAGTCGGGCGCTACCAATGGCATCATCGAGCCTGACCAGAAGACACTGGATTTCCTGAAAACCAGGACTAACCAGCCCTTCGAGGTTATTCAGAGCGACCCTAATGCGGAGTATGCGGAAACACTGGAGTTTCAAGCTGATGACATTAAGCAGCCCATGGTGGCTGTACCCTCGAAGCCGTCAAATGCTGTGGGAGTCACCGAGGTTGAAGGGACCAAAATTGACCAGGCGTTTATAGGCTCGTGCACGAATGGACGTTTGGAAGACCTCAGGATGGCTGCCAGGATACTCAAGGGTCGGAAGGTGGATAGATTCACGAAGGTCATCGTGATACCAGCCTCACAGGAAGTCCTCAAAGCCGCTCTAGCGGAGGGGCTAATAGCGATATTCGTGGAGGCCGGGGCTGTGATTGGTCCACCCACCTGTGGTCCGTGTATGGAAGCGCATATGGGGATACTGGGACCGGGCGAAGTTTGTATAAGCACGGCAAATCGCAACTTTCAAGGCCGGGTGGGAGATGTGACGGCCAAAATATATCTAGCATCGCCAGCGACTGTGGCAGCCTCGGCGTTGAAAGGCAAGATAAGTGACCCGCGGGAGTTTTTCTAGGAGGCGTGGATGGAGCTAAAGGGCCGCGTCTGGAAGTTTGGTAAAGATGTGGACACGGATGAACTCTTTGCCGGAAGGTTCATGATGGGTGGTGATGAGACGAGCCGGAGCCAGTATCAGGAGTTTATCGCAAAAAGTGGACTGAGCGATGTCGGGCATCGTGATAATGTGCCCGGAGACTTCCTCAAAAAGGTTGTGAAAGGGGACATTATAGTCGCCGAGGAGAACTTCGGCATTGGTTCAAGTCGGCAACAGGCTGCGGAAACCCTGAAGTTCAAGGGTGTCCAGGCTGTAGTTGCCGACTCAATCCACAGGATATTCTTCAGGAACTTCTGGAATCTTGGCTGCCCGGCTATAGATTTGCCGGGAATTTCCGTTGCATTTGAGACCGGGCATGAGATAGCGATTAACCTGAGGGGAGGGACTATCAAGAACCTCACTACAGGCAGGGAGTTTGAGTTTAGCCTGATAATCCCATCGTGGTTCATAGATATGGTGGAAGCTGGGGGTCTGATTCCCTACCACCAATCAATTCAAAATGTAAAAAGTAAAAGCAAAAGTGCAAGATGAGAGATCAAACGTTAAGAATTTTGCGTTTTGATTTGTCATTTTGATTTTTAACATTTGATTTCTGAATCCCTATATCGGTTCCGCCCTCACCTTCTTCCTCTCCCATCGATGGAGAGGAACTGAGAATTTGTGGAGAGTTACAGTAAGATGGTCAGATTGGTAGTGTGTGGTGCCATAAACTGGGATATTGGCTGCTTCGTAGACCGGCTGCCGGTGCCTGGTGAAGAGGTTGTTGCCGAATATATCACCCGGGTATCTGGAGGGACGGGGGGCAACGTTGCTGTGGCGGCAGCCCGGATTCTTGGGGCTAAGGAGGTCGCCCTGATAGGTGCTGTGGGAAGGGATGACATCGCTCGGCAGCAAATTGGCATATTGGAGGAGGAAGGGGTCGTCACGGAGGGGATCAGCCAAATTGGCGCTGAGGAATCGGGGCAGGCGTACATACTGATCGACCAAAAGGGGGAGAACGTTATTGCCACCCATCTAGGGGCGAACGCCAGGCTCGGTGTGAAACACTTGAGAAAAGTAGAGGTCAAACGGCAGCTACGGGAATGTCGTGGCATAGTTCTCACCGACCCTCCCCTAGAGGTAGCCGAGGAGTTGATAAACGTGGCAAAACGGTATGACATCCCGGCGTTGTGGGACCCGGGAATTCTGATAGGCCCAGGTCGGGAAACATTGCTCTCTCTTGCTAGAGAGGCCGATGTCATCTTCCTGAACGAAACAGAGGCGAGTGCTCTGCTGGGTATCGAAAGGTCAGATGTTAGCCCGCAACGCTTGCAGAAGCTAGGATTTGACAACCATATAGTCCTCAAACTTGGTGCTCAGGGGGCTCTCATGCTCGAGCCGGCCAGCGGTACGGCGACTGAAGTCCCTGCCTTGCCACTCAAGGAGCTAGGTCTAAATGTGATTAGCACAGTGGGCTGTGGAGATGTCTTCGCCGGAGTCTTTGCCGCCTATCATGTTGCGGGAAGTAGTCTGGAAGAATCGCTCGCCATGGCCAGTGCCGCTGCTGGCCTGAATGCCACCCGACCTGAAACCAGAGGCAGCCCCGAACGAGCAGCCTTAGAGGCCATGGAACAACGATCGCGGAACCTCGGGTTTGCACTTCGGGAATCCAGAGCCCTGAGAACTACCGGGCGAGATTCTGGGAAAGATGTCTGAATTTCGGAGTCGACTAAAGACAGGCATCCGCACAGGAATCAAAAAGGGGTGGAGGAGTTTTGTCTGGATATGCAAAATCATTGTTCCTGTCTCCCTTGTTGCAGCTCTTATTCAGTGGAGCGGTTGGCTGAATGAAATAGATTTCCTGCTGCACCCACTGATGAGCGTAATCAATCTGCCTGCCGCGGCAGCATTGCCAATCATCGTTGCAATGACAGTGAGCTTCTATGCGGGGATCGCCATCATGGTGGTACTGCCGTTCACTAGCGAGCAAATTACCTTGATCGCCCTGTTCATAATGATTGCCCACATGCTCCCTGTTGAAGGCATAATCCAACATAAATCTGGTCTAAATATCATCAAGGCAACCTTAGTCCGTATCAGCGGAGCCGTTCTGTCTGCCTTAGTTGTCTCCCAGTTTTTCCCTGATACCGGCCAGAGCATTAGTTTGCTGGCCAGCCTTGCAGTTCGGCCCCCGTTTGCTGAGGCCCTGATGGCCTGGGCTCTTGACACATTGCGCTTATGCGGCCGGGTTTTCGTAATCATCATGCTAGTCACGATGGCGCTCCATGCCTCGGAATCTTTGGGATGGCTAAAGTATCTGGTCAGATTTTTCAGGCCGTTGATGAAGGTCCTTGGGCTTTCCGATCGGGCAGCAACGATGTGGGTGACGGCCGCTGGTTTTGGCCTGCTATATGGGAGCGCGGTTATTATGGAAGAGGCTAAGAAGGGAGATTTGACAAAGGAAGAACTGGAACATCTTCAAATCTCCATCGGCATTAATCATAGCGTAGTGGAAGAAACTACCTTATTCCTGATGTTAGGAGCAAATCCTTTATGGTTGTTTATACCCCGGTTTGTCGCAGCCATAATAGCAGTCCACGCCCTCCGCAGCATACAGTATCTTAGAGGCAAGCTACTTCATAAACGAGTCTTCATGTGACAGGTCCGGTACATCAGCGCTTTAGGTCCGGCTCTGACAACCCAGGACCAGGTAAGTCAAAGGTAGGCGATGGGACACAGGAACCAATCTGGATTCAAACGTGAAGGTGGCTAGCCTGATTTGCCACTGCCCGAACATGGGGATAAAAGCGTGGACGTCAAATGCGAAATTGCAGAGAAAGCCATCTGTTGTCAACAGAGCGACACACCGCTCCACGATGAGTGCAATATGACCCTAATTGACCTGCTACTCCGCCACCTCGATGACTTTTTTCACGCTTCTAAGGCCGCTGAGAATCCTGACCTGGCTTTTGGGAACGCCGAAATGTTGTGCCAGCAATCTGATGACTGCCTGGTTGGCCTTGCCCTCCCTGGGAGGCTCCTTAACTTTGACTATGAAGCTATCGCCTTCCCGACTGACTTCTTCAGTTCTGGAATTGGGCTTCACCTTAACCTGGATTTTCATCTGCTATCTCTCCCCATATTCCGTGTACATGAAATTCTGCCAATCTAGCAAGCGTGATCTCGTTGCTCAAGGGCTTTTCGCTATGAGCAAATATTCTGATGTAGTTGCCGGTCAGCCCTGAGTACGTATCACTTCCAGGCCTGGTTTCCTGCTCCCACAGGACTGGCATGGTCCGCCCCAGGAATTGTTCACAAAAAAGGCGCCGGCAGTTTTGAGCTAGCTGTAGTATCCGTTGCTTGCGCTCTTTTTTGACCTTGTCTTCTATCTGCTTGGGCATCCTGGCTGCAGCTGTCCCTGGGCGAGATGAGAAGGGGAACACATGGATGTTGGCAAAGGCAGCTTGCTGACAGAAAGAATGACTCTGTTCAAACTCTTGGTCGGTTTCTCCGGGGAAGCCGACCAAGATATCTGTGGTTATAGCCGCATCGGGTATCTTCTCTCTAATCAAATCTATTGTTTTGTGATATTGGTCCAGAGAATAGCTCCTCTTCATCCTTTGCAGCACGGTCTCGCTGCCGCTTTGAAGGGCCAGGTGGAAATGGCGACAAAGCCTTTCATCCTGCCACAAGGCGAGAAGCTCAGAGGATATTTCCGAAGGCTGTAGAGAGGAAAGGTGTAATCTGTCGATGCCTGTGTCGTCGAGAATATGTTGTACTAAATCCCTGAGGTCAGTGCCGTCATCTTTATAGCTGCCGACTTTCGTCCCGGTGAGAACGATTTCTTTGTGGCCGAGGGCCACCTTCTGCTTGATTTCGTCGATTATCTGGGAAGCGGGCAAGGAATATTCACGGGGTCTTACTTTGGGCACGATGCAATATGTGCAGGAACTGTGACAGCCATCTTGAATCTTCATCAGGCTGCGGGTCCTGACGGTAACGGGCACCTGAGATTGTTTTGTTGCACCCTCACCGAATCCTCTCTCTTCGAGGGAGAGGGCTCGAATAAGGGTAAGTAGGTGCTCCTTCTCTGTGTTATTAACTACGAGGTCAGCAAGCGGGGCCAGGTCCTGGCGGCTTCTTTGGGCGTAGCAGCCAGTGGCGACAATCAGGGCCTGGGGATTTCTGCGCCTGGTCAGCCTGAGCCAGTGGCGCGACTTGCGATCGGCGATATGGGTGACTGTGCAAGTATTGGCAATGTAAATGTCGGCCACATCGTTCGGCGACACAAGTTGAAATCCTGACTGGCTAAATTGGCCGACGAGGGACTCTGTTTCCGCTTGATTGAGCTTGCAACCCAACGTATAGAAAGCTACTCTCATTAAGGGGATTATATTTACTGCCTGGGTGAGTGGTCAAATTGTCATAGTCTTTGGCATGATTTGGTATGAAACCCTCTCCCCTTAAGGGAGAGGGTCTGGGTGAGGGTGAATTTCCCCCTCACCCTAACTCTCTCCCACCAGGAGAGAGAATTATGACGTGGCAATCTCTAAAACAGATATGAGATTGCTTCGTCCCGAGATCGCCGATTTAATCGGGGAGGGACTCGCAACGACATTTTGTTAAGGTCTTTCCTGTGATATAGTTAACGATTCTGACGAAAAGACATTAGGCTAAGCTACGAAGTTGAATAAACGAGCTCGATGGAAGGTGCTGCCTCCGGTGCCTGAAGAATACTTGAATGTTTCAGGACTTCCTCCCGTAATTGCTCAACTTCTCTACAATCGTAATATCAAACCGGAGGGTATTGACTCTTTTTTGTCTGTTGACCGCAGACTGGAGGGTAATCCTTTCCTCCTTCCCGATATATCACAGGCTGTCAACAGGATCTATGGGGCCGTGCTTGGCCGGGAAAAGATTGCCGTCTATGGTGACTTTGATGTTGACGGCGTCACATCCATAGTAATTCTGGTCGAGGGATTGTCAAGGCTGGGTGCTCAAGTTATTCCCTATATTCCTGACCGCATCAACGAGGGCCACGGATTAAAGATTCCGGCTCTGGAGAAGCTTCATGCCCAGGGGGTCAATCTGATCATCACCGTTGACTGTGGTGTAACCGACATCAAGGAGGTAAAGGGAGCTCAAGACATGGGAATGGATACGATCATCACCGACCATCATATACCTCTGAAAAGCCTGCCTCGAGCCGTAGCCGTAGTTGACCCGAAGCGAAAGGATTCAGTGTATCCTTTTTTGGACCTGGCCGGTGCCGGCGTTGCCTTTAAGCTTCTGCAAGCGCTATTCCATAGAGATAGCCGGGAGAAATGGCTGACCGGGTTACTGGACCTGGTGGTTTTGGCCACCGTTACCGATTTAGTTACCCTCGTTGGCGAGAATCGTTATCTAGTGAAAGAAGGGCTGAAAGAGCTTAATGATAGCTCCCGTGTGGGAATTCAAGAAATGGTCAAGTTGGCTGGCCTGAAGCCGGGTGAGCTTGGTGCTGAAGACATCTCCTGGGTATTAGGACCTCGTCTCAATGCGGCTGGCAGGATGAACAATGCCTCTACCAGCTACCGGTTGCTGACCACGCAGTCATCGGAAGAAGCTCGCCTTCTGGCTCAGGAATTGGAGATGAAGAATGCCGAGCGGCAAAGATTAACCAGTGAAGTCCTGAGTCGAGCGAAGGAAAAACTGACTGCCAAATTAGATCTGCCGTTGCTTGTGGAAAGTGACGAAAGCTACTCCGTTGGTGTTATAGGGCTTGTTGCCGGCAAGCTCGTGGATGAATTCCATAAGCCTGCCATCATAATCAACCTGGGCCCAGAGTCATGTCAAGGCAGCTGTCGCAGCATAGCTGAGTTCGATATTGTGTCTGCTTTGACAGAATGCCATGATTTGCTTGTCGCCTATGGCGGCCATCCATTGGCCGCTGGCTTCACCGTGCCGCGCCAAAATTTGGCTCACCTGGAGCAAAAGCTTCTGAGATTGGCTGCGCAACGACTGGGTGATCTTGAACTCCGTTCGGAGCTCGTTATTGATGCCGAACTTCCTCTAGCTACTTTCAGCGGAGAGACGTTTAACCTTATGCAGAACCTGAGCCCCTTTGGGCGTGGCAATCCTCAGCCAACGTTTCTCACTCGACAGGTCGATGTACTCGAATGTCGCAACTTTGGCAAACAGGGTGAGTGGCTGAGGCTGAAACTCAAGCAAGGAAATGTAACCTGGCAGGCCGTAGATTTTGAGTCCCAGAAGAAACCACAGGAAGTCCCATCTCCCGTAGACGTTGTGTATAACCTGGAGAAGAGCCGCTGGAGTGGTGAAGAGGTGCTAAGGCTTAACCTTCTCGATTTTGCCCCGTCTCAGCTTGGCTAGCCATCTCAGCCACTGAAGCCTGCTCGTGAAATCGGCGCATCTTGAAAATAAGCCAGGGCAAAAAAATCACGATTAGGGCAAGGTCAACGACCTGGGGGTTGTCAAGACCCCAGAACAATATTGCGCCACGACCACCACGAAGAAACCTTAAGGCCAGATCACCGATGGCATAAATAGAAAAACCGAAGAACACGAGGCTGCCTGCGGGTTTGAATTTCCTCCGAAGTAACCACACTGTGGCAAAGACTATCAGATTCCAAAATACGTGGTAAATCTGAGTGGGGTATAGTGGTACATTCCAATACTGAGGAGGGATGGTATCGTGAGGCGTATACATTATCGCCAACGGGAAAAAGTGAAACGGACTGGGCTGGCCGTAGCAGCAGCCGTTTAGAGTGCAACCAATCCGGCCTATGGCCAGGGCTAAAAGTGCCCCCGCCATAAAGGCATCGCCTATACTAAGTAGGGTGGAGAAGCGCATCCTCGTTACCCCCATATAGATCAACGCTGCCACAACGATGCCAACAATCATTCCCATTTGAGCAAGACCCTGAAAGCCGATAATCTGCCGGGGGTTGGCCATAAAGTCTTCCCAATAATAGATAACATATGCTAGCCGGCCTCCAACAAGGCCGCCAACAACACCCCAGAAGAAGATACCGTAAATATCACGGGGGATGGCTCGTCTCTTTGCTTCCTTGAGCATGATGACCAACAGCGATGCAACCCCTAGAGCTACCATAATTCCATACCAACGTATTTCCAGGGAGCCAATGTTGAAAGCAATAGGGTCTATACTGATAGTGAGCATTTATCTTTTCCTTTCTGTCTAAGAGAAGATCGCATTGACAAAGACCTCTGCGTCAAAGGGAGCCACGTCCTCTAATTTTTCACCAGTGCCGATGTAGGAAATGGGTATGCCTAACTGGTCACAGATGGCAAATACTATGCCGCCTCGAGCCGTGCCATCCAACTTGGCCAGGAAAATATCGGTGACGTCCACTGCTTCAGTGAAATGTTTGGCCTGAGCCAAGCCATTTTGTCCTGTGGTGGCATCCATTACCAGCAAAACCTGATGCGGGGCAGAAGCGTCGTGCTTGGCTACTACCCTCTTTATCTTCTTGAGTTCTTCCATGAGATTGAACTTCGTGTGAAGGCGACCAGCAGTATCGATGATCACCGCTTGAGCATGTCGGCTATAGCCGGCCTGAACGGCGTCATAGGCAACCGCTCCGTGGTCGCCACCTGACTGATGGGCGATGACGTCGGCACT
>JALHUO010000060.1 GCA_022866545.1 Dehalococcoidia bacterium
AGCCTGCGCCGGTATATTATGGTCAATCAGGTACTTCAGGGCGGCATGGGCGGCGGCGCAAATCAACGGGTTGCCGCCATAGGTAGAGCCGTGTTCGCCCGGGGAAAAGACGGAGCACTCTTCCTTGGCGAGGAAAGCGCCAATGGGCACCCCGCTGCCTATTCCTTTAGCCAGAGCCATTATGTCCGGCTCAACTCCGTATTGCTCGTAGGCGAAGAGCGTCCCGGTTCGACCGGCTCCCGTCTGCACTTCGTCCAGAATCAGCAGGATGCCCTTCTCCCGGCACCAGCTTTGCACCTTCTTGAGATAGTCGTCATCAGGAATGTTAACCCCACCCTCCGCCTGGATTGGTTCAAGGAGCACAGCGCAGGTCTTCTCGCTGGTGGCTTTCTTGATTGCCTCTACATTGTTATATTCCACGTTGATGAAACCGATTGGCAGAGGGGTGTAAGGTTCCTGAAATTTACTTTGACCTGTGGCGGCGGTCATGGCCAGAGTCCGCCCATGAAAAGAGTTATGGGCAGTAATGACCTCGTAGGCGCCGTTGAGTCGAAGCTTGCCATACCTACGGGCCAGCTTTACTGACCCTTCGTTAGCTTCAGCGCCGCTGTTACAAAAGAAAACCCTGTTTAGGCAGCTATGCTCAACTAGAAGCCGGGCCAGCTCCAGCTGGGGCACCGTATAGAACTGGGTGGATGTATGCATCAAAGTTCTAGCTTGCTTTTCTAGTGCTTTTACGACGACGGGAGGGCAGTGCCCCAGACTATTTGTTGCCCAGCCAGCGACAAAGTCGAGGTATTCGCGGCCCCGGTCATCCCAGACTTTTGCCCCTTTGCCACGAACGAGGGTCACTGGAACCCTCTTGATCGTTTGAAGGAATAGCTTCTTCTCTAATGCTTGCCAATCATTCTGCGACAATTGTTGTACCTCCTGATTTAGTCATTTGCCGAGCCTTTCCGCTGATGTCATCCCGTAAGGCATGGGCAGTTCTGCCATTTATGATGCGCACGACCTTTGTTGTAGTCAAAGCTCTAAGGCTGGCTTCTATTTTGGGAATCATGCCGCCGGACGCTGCGCCGGAGGCGAGCATATCCTTAGCCTCAGTCATGTTGAGCATGTGAACAATCTGTTCTGAGCCATCATGGATACCATCAACGTCGGTAAGGAACATCAGTTTCTCCGCAGCCAAGGCTGCAGCGATTTCTCCCGCCGCCGTATCTCCGTTGACGTTAAGCAGCATGACCTTGCCTTCAACCGAGCCGAAACTTATGGGCGCGACCACGGGCATGTAGCCAGCATTCAGCAGTAGCTTCAACAGAGTGGGGTCAACGGCGACAATGTCGCCAACATAGCCCATCTCAGGGCTCCTGACGCTTGCCCAGAGCAAGTTGCCGTCGCAGCCACTCAGGCCTACCGCCTTCCCGCCTAGGGCTTGGATTGCCACTACCAGCTCCTTATTGACCAGTCCACCCAATGCCGCAGCCACTACCTTCAGACTCTCGGCGTCGGTAACTCTCAATCCATTCACGAAACTGGTAGGAATGCCCAGCCGGGCCAGCCACTCAGTAGTCACCTTAGCACCACCATGGACCACGACCAGTGGCTCGCCTTGTTTCTGAAGGTCCACCAGATCTTCCAGGGTGGTGTCATGGTTACCGAGAGTGCTGCCGCCTATCTTGACGACTATTACTTTCCTCTGCATTATGTTGTATACGCGCTGTTAATAGTAACATATTCTTCGGAGAGGTCGCAGCCCCAGGCGGTGGCTCTTCCATCTCCCAGGTTGAGGCATAGCCTTATGAGCACATTATCGCGGCTACTCATAGCCGATATCATTCCTGCTTTGTCGAAGGGGGAAGGGGACCCCTGTTTCATGACACAAATATCATTCAGGTAGACATCCAATCTCTCCCCTCTCACCCTGGCTCCACTTCGGCCCAGGGCAGCAACGAAACGTCCCCAGTTCGGGTCATTGCCATGGATGGCAGCTTTCACCAGTGATGAACTGGCTACGGCCCTGGCTGCCTGCCGAGCCCAAACGCGGTCTTCTGCCCCTTCTACCGTTACTTCGACAAGTTTTGTGGCGCCCTCGGCATCCCGCGCTATAGACTTAGCCAGATGAGTACAAACCTCATTCAAGGCTTCTTGAAAAGCGTCGCCATCATCAAAGTCAACAGGCTTGTTGCCAGCCAACCCATTGGCCAACAGGACTACACAGTCGCTGGGGCTTGTGTCGCCATCAATACTTACCATGTTAAAGGAGCAGTCCACTGCCTTGTGTAGTGCGGCTGGCAGGAAATCAGCGTTCACTACGGCATCAGTGGTGATAAAACAAAGCATAGTAGCCATGTTAGGATGAATCATACCGGCCCCTTTGACCACGCCGCCAACGGTGAACCTGCCTCCCTTTGAATCTACCTGGACGGCTATTTCTTTGGGTCTAGTGTCCGTGGTCATTATTGCCCGACAGAAATCGTGACCACCTTTATCCGTCAGCTTTATCCTGGGAATTGCAGCTCTGATTCTATCCATGGGCAAGAGCACGCCGATGACACCGGTGCTGGCGACAACGACTTGCTCGGGCGGTATGCCCAGCTTGGCTGCCGCTAGATTGGCCATTCCAGTGGCATCCGTCAGTCCTTGCTGACCCGTGCAAGCATTGGCACAACCAGAATTGACAACGATAGCTTGCGCCCGCCCTTTCGCTATGTGTCTCTGGGATAAGACAACGGGTGCCGATTTAATCTGGTTGGTGGTAAAAACGCCGGCAGCCTTGCAGATCACTCTGGAGCAAAGAATAGCCAGGTCAAGGTCGTCTGTACTCTTTATTCCGGCATGCACCGCCCCGGCTGAGAATCCCGAAGCTGAAGTGATATTGCCTGAAGCAATCAAGTCAAACATCGGGTTCAAATATAGCAAGAAACCGAGACATCGTCTATTTCCGTGACCTCACAGCCCGACCGATTCCTCTTCAGGTTGCCTGGCAGTCCGGACGTGACCTATGGCCCAAGTCTGAAATTGCCTTCCCCTACTATCTCGCTCAATTCCCCGGCTAATTCGGGACAGTAATTCACCGTTATGTTGGGCATCTCGAGATTGGTTGTTTCACTATCGCCGACGACAATCAGAGAAACTCTGTCTTGCCCAGGATAATTCTTGAGGATATCTGCAATTCTGTGAAGACATTCGACGTCTTTCTCGCCGTCTTCCGACTGGTTGACATCTATCATGACGTGGCGACGCTGGGGTTCCTTCAGCACTTCCTGTCTCACAGGTAGGAGCATAGCCTCCTGACAGTTTAGCTGAACTTCGCCATCCCTGACCTTCACTACGCCCTCAATGCTGAGAATGTTGCCCTCCTGCCATATCGCCTGGGTGCTCTCGTAGAGTCTGGGCCAGGCCACGACCTCGATGCCGGCATCCAGGTCTTCAATTGAGGCGACGACAAATGGGCGATTATCTTTGGTGTGGGCCTGCCGTACCGAGACTACCATTCCCTTGACAGTCACTGTTTCATCAACCATGTCCCGATTGATTTCGCCGCAGGAAACAGAGCCTGGCGAGGACGCTTCCCTGGAGAGGAAGTCCAGAGGTTGAGAGAAATAAACCCCCAGCAGTTCCCTTTCCCATATAAGTTTTTGCTTGGGAGATACCTCATCCTCGCCTGGCGAGTAGCTAGCCTCGGCGGCGGGGGAGCTCTGTCCCCATAAGTCAAACATGCTAACTTGTCCGGATTCCTTGGCTCTTTGTTTTGTTTGAGATAAGGAGATGATTCTGTTTAAGGACTCGAGCAGCGTCTTGCGGCTGCCCAGCGAGTCAAAGACCCCGACTTTAATCAAGCTTTCAAATACTTTTTTGTTGATGTTGCGGAGGTCGGTTCGATAAGAGAAATCTTCTATGGATTCAAAATCCCCGCCTGAGTCTCGGCCCGACAAGATGTGCTCAATCGGGGAAGAGCCGACATTTTTGATAGAAGCCAGTCCAAAGCGAATGGCCACCTCACCCCCTCCTTCTCCATTTACTGGAGAGGGAGTCGAGGATGAGGTCTCAATGGCAAAGCTAGCTTGGCTCCTATTAATGTCCGGCGGCAGCACTTTGATGCCCAGCCTCCGGCATTCAGCAATCGCTGAAGGGATCTTTTCCATGTTATCTGAATAAGTGTTTAGAAAAGCAACCATGTACTCGATGGGGTAGTTTGCTTTTAGATAGGCAGTACGGTAGGCAATAAGGCCATAGCTAACGCTGTGGGCCTTATTAAAGGCGTAACCGGCGAAAGGCTCGATCAGGGAAAATACCTCCTGAGCTAGTTCCGGGGATATGCCATTTTTCTTGGCTCCGGCGATGAAATTGCGCTCCTCTTTCTTCATCACCTCAGGTATCTTCTTACCCATAGCTTTACGAAGAATGTCAGCCTGGCCCAGGCTATAGCCAGCTAGAGCTTGGGCAATGAATAACACCTGTTCCTGATAGACAATGACTCCGTAGGTTTCTTTCAAGATTTCCTTCAGGATGGGATGCGGATAGTGAATAGGGGCAATACCCTGCTTGGCTTTGATGAAAGTAGGAATTTGTTCCATGGGGCCAGGACGGTAGAGCGCCACCATAGCTGCGATATCGCTAAAATTAGTGGGCTTGAGTTCCTTAATATAGCGGCGCATCCCGGCGCTTTCCAGTTGGAAGATGCCTTTGGTTTCCCCCGAGGCCAGCGACTCAAAAGTCTTAGTATCGTCGAGAGGAATATGCTGCAAATCCAGGGAGATTCCACGATTTTGGGCAATAATATCTTTCACCTTAGTCAGAATGGTCAAGTTAGATAGTCCCAGGAAATCCATTTTCAACAGTCCCAGACGGGCGATATTCTCCATATGGAACTGGCTCATGACAGTGTGCTGTTCACCCTTCCCCAGCAACTGTAGTGGCAAATATTCGATCAACGGCTCATGTGAGATAACCACACCGGCGGCGTGGGTGCTGAAGTGCCTGACCATTCCCTCCAGTTTCTTAGCCGAGTCAATCAAGTTACGTATTGCTGCGTCTTGTTGATAAATATCATGAAGCTCCCGGCTCTGTTCCAGGGCTCTATCCAGCGTTATGGTCAGCTCCAGAGGGATGAGTCGAGCCACCCGGTCAACCTGAGCATAAGGCATGCGTAAAGCCCGACCCGTGTCTCTTATCGCAGCTCTGGCTCCCATGGTGCCAAAGGTAATAATTTGAGCTACGTGGTCGGAGCCGTATTTCTGGTTAACGTAAGCCAGGACTTCGTCACGGCGGTCATCCTGGAAATCAAGGTCAATATCCGGTAGCTCACGGCGCTCGACATTAAGAAATCGTTCGAAAACAAGCCCATATGCTAGAGGGTCGACGTCGGTCACACCCAGACAGTAGAGAGCCAGACTGGCAGCAGCACTTCCCCGAACGCCGAAGTGGATGCCCCGTTCCCGAGTAAAGGAGATTATGTCCCAAACAACGAGAAAGTAATGGGCGAACTTGGTCTTCTGGATGACATCAAGCTCATGGCTAAGCCGTTCCTTGATCTGTGAGTCGGGCTTCGGGTAACGTCGCTCCAGGCCCTGCCAGCAGAGCTCAGTCAAGTAATCATCGGCTTTCCGGCCCCGGGGCAGTTCCACATGCGGCAGATGTAGCTTGGTGAAATCCAGTTCCAACTGGCACATATCGGCAATGGCTTGTGTATTCTCCACAGCCTGAGGTAGGTCCGCAAAAAGCTGTTCCGCCTCTTCGGGGCTTTTAAGGTAGAAGAAGTCGCCAGCCAGCTTGAGTCTCTTCTCATCATACACAGAGGTATTGGTCTGTATACATAGAAGAAGTTCATGGGCTGGAGCATCTTGTTTGTCAATGTAATGTACATCAAATGTGGCTACCGGCGGTATGTTGAGTTTGGTGGATAGGGAAACAAGCTCCTTGTTGATTTGCTCCAGTTCAGGGATAGGATGTCTCTGAATCTCCAGGTAGTAGTCGCCGAAGACTTCCCTGTACCACGAAGCTGTTGTGACAAGGTCGTCTTTTCGCCCTTCGAGGATTAGTCGAGCCAGTTCCCCGTGGGCACACCCGGAGAGGGCGATAAGCCCATCATGGTGGAGCTGGAGAAGCTCCCTATCCACTCTGGGCTTGTAGTAGAATCCCTCGAGGTGACTCTTAGTAACCAGCTGGAGCAAATTCCGATAGCCCTTTTCATTCTTGACCAGCAAAGTAAGATGGCGGGGGGTCTTGCGGGCTGGCTCTCGGCTACGGCGATCAGCCTCAGCGACATAGACTTCGCAGCCAATGATTGGTTTTATACCTGCTTCCTTAGCGGCTACATAAAAATCGACGACGCCATACATGGCACCGTGATCAGTGATAGCCAGGCTGTCCATGCCCAATTCCTTGGTTCGGGCAATAAGCTGAGGTATGCGGCACATGCCATCGAGCAAGCTGTATTGGGTGTGGACGTGAAGGTGGGCAAACTTCTGTGGCATTAGCTAGATTATAACACTTGCGCCAAGAGCTCCAGATGGAGAATTTCTGCCTGTCAAAGATTTATTTACCATCATAATGGACATGGCTATCGGCCTGCGCCTTTACCTGATTTCGTCCCAGGCTTTGAAGCTCATAACATGGTACCAAAGTAGGTTGAGATCAAGAGTGTGGATGCTGGGTTGTGGTTTTGTGGTAAACTTGGGAGAAAATGCAATACGATTCGTGAACAAGAGAAGGAGCCAGCCATGACTGCAGTCCGATTCAAGAAGATTTTTGAGCCAACGAACATTGGGCAGATGCGGCTGAAGAATCGCATAGTCATGCCGCCGATGGGAACCAACTATGCTGAGGCAGGCGGCGCAGTTAGTCAGAGAATGCTCGATTACTATGAAGCGAGGGCCAGGGGCGGAACAGGATTGATTATTGTGGAAGGAAGCGCTCCCAGCCTGCAGTGCAACATATCATTTTGGGGGTCTCCCTCGTACCAGGCATCTCTGGGTGACGATAAGTTTATTCCTGGATGGCGAATGCTGACCGACATCGCTCATAAACATGGTGCGAAGATAGCTATTCAGATAATGCACGCCACCCTGGAGAACTGGGATGGAAAAGTAGTGCAGGTAAGTCCGAGTCCAGTAATAGTGCCCGCCAGGCTAATGGGTGTCTTTGGAGGGCCTCCTCATGAGCTAACTGTGGAAGAAATTGCGGAAAGGGTAAAGTGGTTTGCTTCGGCTGCCAGACGGGCCAAAGAGGCTGGCTTTGATGGGGTCGAGGTTCACGGTGCTCACCAGTACATTGTCGCCGCCTTTCTCTCCTCGGCCACTAACCAGCGCAAAGACAAATACGGTGGCTCAGTCGAGAATAGGGCAAGATTCTTGATAGAGATACTCCAGGCTGTCAGGAGAGAAGTAGGCCCGGATTTTCCTGTTTGGGTCAGGTTCAACGCTCAGGAGTTGGGAGTCGAGAACGGGATTACCATTGAGGAGACCAGACAGATGGTACCTCTGGTGGTGAAGGCAGGAGCCCAGGCACTTCACGTCTCGGCCTACGGAGCCGGGTCCTACATAACCACCGCTCCAATTCCAGATACCGTGGGCTTTCTGGTGCCTCTGGCTGAGGAAGTCAAAAAGCTGACCAGGGTGCCGGTGATTGCAGTGGGCAGGCTGGACCTTGAGCTTGGCGAGAAAATTCTCGAGGAAGGCAAAGCTGACCTCATAGCCCTAGGCAGGCGTCTTTTGGCCGACCCGGACCTGCCCAACAAAGTAGCTGAAGGAAGGCTTAATGAAGTCGTCCCGTGCATAGGCTGTATGGAGTGTATTGAGCGGCTGGCATTTGACGAACGAGGCGAGGGTGTAACATGCGTGATCAATCCCGCTCTGGGCAGAGAGAGGGCATACGAAATCAAGCCCGTGAAAAAGGCTAAGAGGGTGGTTGTAGTCGGTGGTGGCCCGGCGGGCATACAGTCCGCCATTGTGGCAGCAAAACGAGGTCATAAGGTTACCTTGTTCGAAAAAGAGGCGAAGCTGGGTGGGCAGCTGAATATAGCTGCTTTACCTCCATTCAAGGGCGATATCTTCCCCTGGATAGACTATCTGGTCAGTCAAGTCGAGAAGACCGGGGTGAAGGTCAAGCTGAATACAGATGTCACTACCGAAATCGTTACCAGGGAAAAACCAGATGCCGTTGTCATAGCCGCAGGGGGTAGTCCACTCATGCCGGACATACCTGGTATTGATAAATCAAATGTGGTTACTGCCGAGGACGTACTCTCGGGCAAAGCCAAGGTAGGGCAGAACGTGGTCATCATCGGTGGGGGGATGGTAGGCTGTGAGACCGGCCACTATCTGGCGAAGCAGGGAAAGACGGTGACCATCATAGAAATATTGAAGCGCATGGCTAACGACATGTTCTTCATGACAAGGCGCCGTCTCATGGATGGATTGAGAAGCAAAAAGGTGACTCTGCTGACCAGCACGACCTGCGAGGAGATAAAGGAGGGCAGTGTTCAGGTGACTACTGCCGAAGGTAAGAAGGAAATCATTCCAGCCGACACAGTCATTATAGCAGTCGGCTACAAGGCAAATGATCGCCTGTACAAAGCACTGGAAGGTAAAGGCCCCGAAATATACTGCATAGGCAATTCTGCCAAGCCGCGGAGAATACTGGAAGCTACCAGTGAGGGATACCGGACCGGGCTGGCTTTATAAAAATTTCGGGCACACTGGCTGCTTGGGTGCCTAGGCAGCCGGGCAGAGGTCCTGAGTATACCGGAGGATGAGATTGCACATTTGCTTGGATTGTTGCATGCTGAGAAATGTTGCTCCTTAACCCTACAGTATGCATTGGCCACCGCACAAAGAAAACTATTGATAGTTCCTCCTAAGAGTGATATAACAATAAATTCATAAGGCTGGTATGCAGATGGGTGCC
>JALHUO010000061.1 GCA_022866545.1 Dehalococcoidia bacterium
CATCACCCCGAGAACTGGATTTGTCAACTCTACTTTGCCGGGTGAACAAAGCAATGGTGTTGGAGTGCCGCCCAGATTCTACATCGACAACCAGGCTCTGGAAGGCTTCATGGATTTCTTCAGGAAGCAAGACTGTTCATCTGGGTGTAGCCAGTGTGGCTATTGTCAACGAATAGCCGATAGAGTTATACAGTTCGATAGGGACGAAGTTGACGAATATGTAGCCGCCCTCAATCAATCTTTAGACAACCTATCCAGTAGCAGGATTTTCAAAGTCAAAGCAGGGGCAAAAAAGCACCTGCGTTAACGGGCAGAGCGCTCCAACTATCTCAAAGCAGGTCCGTCCCCAGGAAATGCCTTTGCTATCGTGGAATTGTGGACCAGCAGTAACGAAAGGTCTTCCCAAGAACCGACTTGCTTCCCGGAGATACTCCTGTCTATACAATTACAGTCTTACTATTCCCTGACTCGAAAAAAGGCAATATCAGCGAACTGATCGAGCCGCCATATTATGAAGATTCTTATCAATTCAAATATGGATACGCCATGCGCTACATTTTCTTGTTTCGAAAACACCTTCGCTAGTTGACAGCCTAATTACCTTGTGTTAAATTACTAAGTTGGCGTCTACTAGAAGGTAAAGAGTTTATAGAGTTACAAAAGCCGGCTGGCTGAAGCCGAGCAGAATTTTCCTAGAGTAGACCGGCGTGTAAGCAGACGGCTTTTTGATTGCCTAAAATAGAGAAGTGTAACAATGCCTACAGTTAATCAACTTGTTCGTAAAGGGCGGCAGAAGCTGGGAAAGAAAAGCAAAGTCCCGGCGTTGCATTACACCCGAAATACGATGAAGGGCGAGATTAGATGGATCAAAGGGGCGCCTCAAAAAAGAGGTGTCTGTATCCAGGTTAAGACGGTTACGCCTAAGAAGCCCAACTCGGCGTTGCGCAAAATTGCCCGTGTCAGGCTGACCAACGGCATGGAAGTAACCGCCTATATTCCTGGAGAAGGACATAATTTGCAGGAACACTCGGTGGTTTTGATTCGTGGTGGCCGGGTCAAGGACGTTCCTGGAATTCGCTACCATATTATCCGCGGCACCTTGGACACCGAGGGAGTAGCCAATCGCAGACAGGGTCGCAGTAGATACGGGGCCAAGGCGCCAAAATAGTTGAGGATGTCAAATGCCAAGAGGAACTAGAAAAATACCAAGAAGGATACCGCCACCCGATGCCAAGTATGGCAGCGTCACGGTGGCCAAATTCATTAACAGGCTTATGCTACGAGGTCAAAAAGCTACAGCCGAGCGCGTTATGTACGATGCCTTGCAGCTCGCTGCTGACCAAACGAATGGCAAACCTGAAGAAGCTCTGGTGCAGGCAATCAAGAATGTTGCGCCGCTTCTCATGGTCAAGTCACGCCGGGTGGGTGGGGCTACATACCAGGTTCCCACGGAGGTGAGGGAAGAGAAAGGGCGCGCTCTCGCCATAACGTGGCTCATTACCTCAGCGCGCGCTCGTAGCGGCAAATCTATGAAAGAAAAGCTGGCAAGCGAGTTGGTTGATGCTGTTAATGGTCGAGGGGCAGCAATCAAGAAACGCGAGGATATTCATAAGATGGCAGAGGCTAACAAAGCCTTTGCTCACTACCGCTGGTAAGAAGTCGTGTTGAAAGCAGTACTTGAGGCAAAGGATAAGCTCATGTCGCGAACATTCCCTTTGGAAAAAACACGGAACATAGGGATTATCGCTCACATAGATGCCGGCAAAACCACGGCCACAGAGATGATTCTCCATCACACGGGGCGTACTTATAAAATCGGCAGGGTGGATGAAGGGACCGCGGTAATGGATTGGATGGAGCAAGAAAGAGAGCGAGGTATCACCATTACTTCAGCAGCTACTACATGTCACTGGAGCGAGCATCGCATAAACATTATCGATACCCCAGGGCATGTGGATTTCACTGCTGAGGTGGAGCGTAGCCTCCGTGTATTAGACGGCGGCGTTGTGATTTTCGATGGCGTAGCCGGGGTGGAAGCTCAGTCAGAAGCTGTGTGGCGCCAGGCGGATAAGTATGGCGTAGCCAGAATTTGCTTTATTAACAAAATGGACAGGGTTGGCGCTGATTTTCAACACACAGTGACCATGATTAATGATAGGTTGCGGAGTAAGGCACTACCTGTACAGCTTCCGATAGGAAGTGAGAAGGACTTTCGAGGCGTCATCGACCTTGTCGAAAACAAAGTCATTGCTTTTCCGGTTGATTCTGGCTCGTCTTCAATTGAGGGGAGCAGTGAGGGTTTGTTGGCCAAGCATCGTCAGGTGTTGATAGGAGAATTGGCTGAACTGGATGAACAGATGATGATAGCCTACCTTGACGGGCAAGATATCTCTGTTTCCCAGATCAAGGCAGCTATAAGAAGGCTGACAGTCTCTAACCGCGTAGTGCCTGTTCTTTGCGGCAGTGCCTTGAGAGACAAAGGCATCGAGTTATTGCTTGATGCCATAGTAGATTATCTCCCGTCGCCACTCGATGTTCCTCCCATCTCGGCCACAGATCCCAGGAACGGAGAGAAAGTCCTCCGAGGGGCGAGCGATGAAGAACCTTTTTCCGCATTAGCCTTCAAAACGGTTTTTGACCCGTTTATGGGTAGACTTGTCTACTTGCGTGTATACTCAGGCAGAATAAGGGCTGGAGCGCAAGTCTTGAATTCCAGCATAGACAAAAAAGAGAGACTGGGGAAACTGTACATTATGCATTCCAATCGCCGCGAGGAGATCGACCACAGTGAGACCGGAAGTATTGTAGCTAGTCTGGGACTAAAGATGACCTCCACAGGTGACACCGTTTGTGAGCCTGCACGGCCGGTGCTTCTCGAGTCTATACGATTTGCTGAGCCGGTGCTTTCGATGGCTGTTGAACCCAAAAGCAAGGTTGACCAAGACAAGTTAGATGATTCCCTGGCTAAACTTGCTATGGAGGATCCTACCTTCAAGGTTCATTATGACAAAGAAACGGGTCAAACTCTGATTTCGGGGATGGGTGAACTTCATCTCGAAGTGTTGATGGAGCGCATATTTCGCGAATATGGTGTAAGGATCAATGCTGGTAAGCCTCAGGTCGCCTATAAGGAGACAATTACCATTCCTGTGGAATCTGAAGGGAAATTCATACGTCAATCTGGTGGCAAAGGTCAGTTCGGACACGTTTGGCTTAAGATTGAGCCAGGCGAGCGAGGCAGCGGATTTGCGTTTCGTGACCAGATGCGGGGCTCAGCTGTGCCAAGGGGATTTATTCCTGCGGTAGAGGCCGGGGTCAAGTCGGCTTTGCAGAGTGGAGGATCAGCCGGTTACCCTGTGATAGATGCGAAGGTGACTTTGTATGACGGGAGTTTTCACGAGGTTGATTCTTCAGATGTGGCTTTCAAGATGGCAGGCTTCATGGCTATGAGGGATGGGATGAACAAAGCTAAACCTATTATTCTCGAGCCGATTATGGAGGTGGAAATAACAACTCCCAATGAGTTCTTGGGAGACATCATTGGCGATCTGAACTCTCGAAGAGCGCATATCGAAGGCATTGAGGGTCGCGATGAAGTCTCTGCTGTCCGCTGTCTTGTTCCTCTGGCAGAAACATTTGGTTTCGCCGGAGATTTGAGGTCGGGCAGTCAAGGGAGAGCAAGTTACACCATGTGCTTTCATCGCTATGAAAAATTGCCTCAGGATTTGGCTGACCAAATTGTGGCTAGAGCAGGAAAAACCAAATGACCGAGCAAAAGGTTCGTATCAAAATCAAGAGCTTCGATCATAAGTTGGCTGATCAAGCGGTAAGGCAAATAATAGATGCGGTGGAGCGTACTGGGGCCATCGTGGTGGGCCCGGTACCTTTACCCACACGTATCGAAAAGTTTTGTGTTATTCGTGGCCCTAATATAGATAAGGATTCCAGGGAACAGTTTGAAATCAGGACCCATAAGAGGGTAATTGATGTTTTGCAGCCGAGTTCTAAGACCATAGATGCCCTGAGTCAGCTGGACTTGGCATCCGGAGTAGACATAGATATCAAGTTGTAGTAAAAACCATGTTTCCAGGCATTATCGGTAAGAAAATAGGCATGACGCAACTGTTTCGGGAAAGCGGAGAGACAGTGACAGTGACCGCTATTCAAGCTGGGCCTTCTGTGGTAAGTCAGGTGAAGAGCCGAGACAGGGACGGTTATGATGCTATACAGGTGGGCTTTGTTGAGAAGAAGGTGAAGCAATCTCAGCTTAGCTCTCCCGAAAAAGGACATCTTCGAGACTTGGAGAATGTTCGCTATCTTCGGGAAGTCAGGGCTGACGATGTTAGCTCGATCAAGCGTGGCGACAAGGTGGACGTTGGATTCTTGAAGAAAGGCGACCTGGTGAATGTCATTGGCCTTTCCAAGGGAAAGGGCTTCGCTGGTGTAGTTAAGCGATATCATTTTGCCGGTGGGCCAAAGACCCATGGCCAGACTGACCGCCATCGCGCCCCCGGTTCAATTGGAGCCACCACTTTTCCGGGGCGAGTTCTTAAGGGAAAACGCATGGCGGGGCACATGGGAAATAGTAGAGTAACAGCACGTAACCTCGAGGTTATTCAGGCCGACCCGGAACGCAATTTGCTTTTGGTGAAGGGTGCAGTACCTGGAGCCAATGGAGGGCTGTTAGTAATTGAGAAGGTAAAGTAGCAGGAAGTGAAAGCGCCAGTCTATAGTTTAAACGGTGAAGTTGTTGAGCAAATAGAGCTCAGTGAAGCTATTTTTGCCATTCCTTTCAATGAGACTGTAGTGCACCAGGCGATGGTAAGACAATTGGCAAATGAGCGGCAGGGTACTGCGTCTACCAAGACCAGGGGCGAAGTCAGCGGGAGCACAAGGAAACTTTATGCGCAGAAGCATACTGGCAGAGCGCGCAGGGGGGATATAAAGTCGCCTCTTCTCAGGGGGGGTGGGGTAGTTTTTGGTCCTAAGCCACGCTCATACCGCCAATCGATGCCCAAGAAAATGAGAAGGTTAGCTCTGAAGTGTCTCCTCTCCGCCAAAATCAGGGATGGAAATGTGAAACTGGTGCAAGAGCTTGATTTTAAGGAGCCGAAGACAAAAGACATGATAAACGTTCTGTCTTCGCTCGGCATCGATTGTTCTGCTTTGATTGTCACTGCTCAGTCCGTACCCAATGTGACCAAATCAGCGGCTAATCTGACTGAGGTAAAGGTAGTGCCTTCGGCTCTGATTAATGTGTTGGATTTGCTTTCTTATGAAATGTTGGTAGCTACGGTGCCGGCAGTACGGAACATTGAAGAGATTTGGGGTAAGTAAATTGCACATTTATGAAGTTCTACGGCGTCCTTTGATTACGGAGAAGGCTACTTCTCTGAAAGAGAAAGACAAATATGCCTTTGAGGTGGCGACCAAGGCTACCGAGTGTCAGATTAAGGAGGCGGTAGAAAAAGCTTTCAAGGTAAAGGTGAGGAAAGTAAATGTGATGACGGTGCCCGGTAAGACAAGAAGATTTGGCCGGAGACACGTAACTGGTTCAGCCTGGAAAAAAGCGATGGTCACCTTGGAACCGGGGCACAAAATTACTTTCTTCGAGGGTGTCTAATGGGTTCAGTAACCAAGTGGAGAAGAAAGAAGATGTCCAAGCACCAGCATAAGAAGCTTCTCAAGAAGACTCGCTGGGAAAGGACTCACAAATAAGGAGCGTCTCGTGGGATTAAAGACTTATGGGCCAACTTCTCCGGGCCGAAGATTCATGTCTGGCGCTACTTTTGAAGAGCTAACAGGAGTAGCCCCCGAGAAATCCCTGCTGGTGCCGCTGAAAAAGAAGGCAGGGCGTAATAACCGGGGGGTTGTGACCGTGCGTCATCGTGGCGGCGGCAGTAAACGCAAACTTCGCCTTATCGATTTTAAGAGGGATAAGATTGCCGTTCCAGGAAGAATAGCGTCCATTGAATATGACCCTAATAGGGCAGCTCGAATCGCTTTAGTTCATTATGCTGACGGAGAGAAGCGTTATATACTCGCTCCTTTGGACATTAAGCTAGGTGATACCGTACAGGCAGGCGAGGATGTCGATATAAAGCCTGGGAATGCTTTGCCATTGGAGTGCATTCCTGTGGGAACTCTGGTTCACAATGTCGAGTTTGAGCCAGGCAAAGGGGGCAAGCTTGTGCACAGCGCAGGGAACTCTGCCCAAATTATGAGCAAAGAGGGTCGGTATGCGGTGCTTAAGCTCCCTTCGGGTGAACTGCGCAAGTTTCACCAGAAGTGCTGGGCTACCGTCGGTCAGATAGGGAACGTTGAGCACGAAAACATAATAATAGGCAAAGCTGGAAGGTCAAGATGGTCAGGTTGGCGGCCTACGGTCAGAGGTTCTGCTATGACTCCCCGTGACCACCCGCATGGGGGCGGGGAGGGCAGAGCTAAACGAGGAATGCCTCCGAAGACTCCGTGGGGGAAACCAGCTTTGGGGCCTAAGACACGTCGCCGTAAAACATCGGATAAGATGATCATTAAACGGAGGAAACAAAATGTCACGATCGCTTAAAAAGGGGCCTTTTTGCGACCCTAAATTGGTTAAGAGAATAGAGGCGCTCAATAGTTCTGGCGAGAAAACGGTGCTGAAGACATGGTCTCGTGCCTCTACTATTTTGCCCGAGATGATAGGTCACACTATTGCAGTGCACAATGGCAGGAAACACGTGCCCATTTTCATCACCGAAAATATGGTGGGGCATAAACTCGGGGAATTTGCGTCTACCAGGACATTCAGGGGCCATGTCACCAAAGCTAAAATAGCTGAACAGCCGGTGAAGCAAAAACTGCAATGAAAGTAAAAGCAGTAGCTAACGACGTTGGCATTTCGCCTCAGAAAGTTCGTTTAGTGGTGAATATGATTAGAGGCAAGAAAGTTGATGAGGCTTTGACTATCCTTAGATTTACGCCTACTCCTACGGCCAAGGCGGTCGCTAAGGTAGTCAAATCGGCAGTAGCCAATGCTGAAAACAACTTTCAAATGTCGCCTGCCGAGCTTAGAATCACCGCCATATTCGCTGATAAAGGGCATGTTTTGAAGAGATTTCGTCCTCAGTCGAGGGGAAGGATTAGTCCTATCTTGAAACGGTCTAGCAATATTACAGTTCTCGTTACTGAAGAGGAGGAATAGTTTTGGGACAGAAAGTTCATCCTTACGGCTTCAGACTAGGTGTTAATCAAGATTGGCGAGCCAAGTGGTATGCTGAAAAGAACTACACCCGGTTCTTGCTAGATGATGTGAAGCTACGCAGAGTCGTGGAACAGAAGTGTCTTGGAGGAGCGGTTGCTCGGGTGGAAATTGAACGTCCGGGAGACGAGATACATTTGACTCTTTACTCAGCGCGACCTGGCATCTTGATTGGTCGGGGGGGACAGAATGTGGAAATGTTGAAGTCCGACCTGGAAAAGGTGACTGGGGATAAGATTAGATTGACCATTAAAGAAGTTGAGCACCCGGAGCTCGAAGCCAGTTTAGTAGCTCGGAGCATAGCTGAGCGGCTCGAAGAGAGGATCCCTTTTCGGCGGGCCATGAGACAAGCAGCCTTCCGGACTCTGCAATCTGGTGCCAAGGGAATAAAGATAAGGTGCGGCGGAAGACTTGGTGGGAAGGAAATTGCCAGAAGCGAGACTCTCCGGCAAGGTCAGATGCCGTTGCATAAGATACGTGCCAATATTGATTACAGCCTTGTTGAAGCTCATACTGTAATGGGGCGTATTGGGGTTAAAGTGTGGATTTATAAGGGCGATATTATCCCTGAAGTCAAGGAGAAGAATGTTACAGCCGAAACGAGTGAAGTGGCGCAAGGTACATAAAGGAAGACGAAAAGGCAGTGCCCAGAGCGGGGATACCATCGTTTTTGGTGATTTCGGCATGAGGGCTGAGGAATCTGCGTGGGTAACGGCCCGACAGATTGAGGCAAGCCGTCGCGTTTTTGTCCGTTACTTGCATCGCGGCGGTAAACTATGGGTACGGATTTTCCCTGACAAGTCTGTGACAAAGAAACCTGCGGAGACAAGAATGGGCGGTGGGAAAGGTGCCCCGGACCACTGGGTAGCCGTAGTGAAGAGAGGCAGAATCCTGTTTGAATTAGCTGACGTAAAGGAGGATGTGGCTTCTGAGGCAACTCGCCAGGCCTCTCATAAGCTTCCCATAGCTACTAGTTTTGCCAGGAAGGAGAGGCAGAGAATTGAAAGCTAGCGAAATTCGCGCCCTTAGCAACGAACAGTTGTTGACGAAGGTCGAAGAGGCTCATGAAGAGCTGTTTAACCTCCGTTTTCGCCTGGCCACCAGACAGTTGGGGAATCATCGAGAGATTCCTCGGGTGAAGAGAAGGATTGCCAGAATAAGAACTATTTTAAGAGAAAGGGAACTTGGCGCAATAAGATGAGTGATCTCGAGAAACGAAAGGTCAGGGGAGGCTTGGTGGTGAGCAACAAGATGGCCAAAACCGTTGTGGTAGCTGTGGAGACTAGGAAAGTCCATCCACTCTATAAGAAGGCAGTCAGGCGTACCAAGAAGTACAAAGCTCACGATGAAAATAGTGCCTGCAAAATCGGTGACAAAGTGATAATTGTCGAGACCCGGCCTTTGTCGAAAGAAAAGAGATGGCGGGTAACAGAGATAGTGTCTACTGAGAAAATGGTTGAAACCAAGCCGAAGCGAGATAAATGATTCAGGCGTATACCAGGCTGAAGATAGCAGATAATACCGGAGCTAAGCAGATTATGTGTATCAATGTCCCTGGCGGGGCAAAGAAGTATGCTCATATAGGTGACATTATTGTAGCGACGGTGAAGCGAGCCATACCTCATGGAATGGTGAAAAAGGGTGAGGTAGTGCATGCTGTGGTGGTGCGTGTGACTAATCCCTATCGCCGCTCCGATGGCTCCTATATTAGATTTGACGAAGACGCCGCAGTCATTCTTGGTGACAAGAATAATCCTAAGGGCAGCCGTATTTTTGGTCCTGTAGCCCGGGAACTTAGAGACAAAAACTTTGCGAAGATACTATCCTTGGCTCCCGAGGTATTGTAAAATGAGAATAAGAAAAGATGACACGGTTGTCATAATTGCTGGTAAGGACAGAGGGAAGAAAGGGAAGGTTCGTCGCGCTCTCCCCAACGAAGATAAACTGATAGTGGAAGGAATCAATATGATCAAGCGTCACTCTCGAGCGCGCAGAGCTACCCGCCAAGCTGGCATAATTGAGCTTGAAGCTCCAATTTGTGTATCCAAACTAATGTTGCTATGCGACAAATGTGGCAACCCCACGCGGGTTAATTTCCGCTTCTTGGACGATGGCAAAAAAGTGCGAGTCTGCAATTCATGTCGAGAGGTGATTGGCTAGAGGAGTCGGTTATGAAATCTCGCCTGGAGGAAAAATATTTGACTGAAGTAGCTCCTCAGCTCAAAGCCAGACTGGGCTATGACAATGTAATGCAATTGCCCGAATTGAAAAAGGTTGTGCTTAGTATCGGCCTGGGCGAAGCAATACAGGATGCCAAGGCTCTTGAGGCAGCGGAGAAGGACCTAGCTACAATCTCAGGGCAACATCCGGTGACGACACGGGCGAAGAAGTCTATTTCCGCTTTCAAACTGCGGGCGGGTGTGCCTATCGGGATGATGGTGACTTTGCGAGGTAAGCGGATGTACGATTTTTTTGACAAACTGGTTAATGTTGTTCTACCTAGGTTTCGCGATTTCCGAGGAGTATCACGGGATTCGTTTGACGGTCGCGGAAACTACAGCCTGGGCATAAAGGAGCAGATTGTCTTTTCTGAGATTGAGTACGACAAAGTGGACAAAATTCGCGGCTTGGAAGTAACCATTGTTACCACGGCGAAGAACGATGATGAGGCCAGGGCCTTGTTGGAATTAATGGGCATGCCTTTCAGGAGAATCTAATATGGCGAAGTTATCTAGGATTATGAAATCAAAGCGCCCGTCGAAATATAAAGTGCAGCAACATAATCGTTGTCAGTTATGCGGCAGGCCGCGTGCTTATATGCGTAAATTCGGATTGTGTCGTATTTGTTTCAGGGAACTTGCTTTAACCGGTGTAATCCCTGGGATAAGAAAGTCAAGCTGGTAAAGAAAGATGACAATCATTGACCCCATCGCTGATATGTTGACCAGGATACGCAATGCTATCATGGCAAATCACGGGAGTGTGCTTGTGCCCTCCTCCAAGATGAAGCTTGCTATCGGCAAAATACTTAAAGAGAAAGGTTTTATTGACCGTTATGAGGTGCTTAAAGGGAAACCGCAGCCGATGATAAAAATCCACCTCAAGTACACAGATGAGCAGCCCGCAATCCTGGGCTTGGAAAGAGTGAGCAAGCCGGGTCTGAGGGTCTATGCGGAAGGGCATGAAATCCCCCGCGTCTACGGAGGCTTGGGTATTGCCATTCTGTCCACATCAAAAGGCATCATGACTGGCCAGGAAGCATGGAAACGGCATCTTGGCGGTGAGATTCTGTGCTATGTATGGTAGGTTAACCTAGGA
>JALHUO010000062.1 GCA_022866545.1 Dehalococcoidia bacterium
AAAGCTGGAGTGGGTTTCCGCCGCCGAGGGGCAGAGATTTGCCCAGGTGGTCACTGATTTCATTTCAGAAATTAAGAAGCTCGGCCCCAGTCCCTTGAAGGGGGACGCTCATGAGCTAGCCAAAGTTACCCATCAGGCTGAAGCATCCAGTGTCCAGGCTCATAAATAACTTCTAGTTATCTTTGGGCAGCCACCCTTTCTCGGCTGCCAGCTTTCTTGCCCTCTCCAGATCAGCCTGGCTATTTATATTGAAAAAGCTTAAACGCTCCAGGTCAAAGCTGTTTATCTCGTCCTCTTCGATATATCTCACCTTGACCATACTAAAGAGTTTGATAATCTGTCGCTCATCTTGCTCCAGCAATTCCTGGATGGGGGCTAAGCAATTCTTAGAATAAACTGCGCACAGGGGCTCTACTTTATCTTTTATCCGGGGAACAACAACGTCAAATGTAGAACAGATTTGAGTCATATATTCAAGCAAGCCCACACTCAAAAACGGTGTATCACAGCCAACAACGATAGCCCGCGAACTTGATGAAGCTATTAAACCTGAGTAAATGCCCGCCAGCGGACCCTTTCCCGGATAAATATCGGCTACCGTTCTTATCCTTACAGCCGAGGAGCAGGGAATCGCTTCGCCATGGGCAGTCGCTATGATGATTTCTGTGCTGAGGATAGTCAGGCGGTCAACCACCCACTGGATAAGACTCTTACCTCCGATAACCTGAAGGGCCTTGCTCTGACCAAGCCTTAAACTTTTGCCACCAGCGAGAATAATAGAGGTCATGCTCAAAACGCCTGAAATACAAAGCTACGTTAGCATACTGGACAAAACCAGGCAAGCTGTTATTGCACGAGACAAAGCTTTACCCCAAATTTCTAGCCTCTTTGTTCTTATTCAGTTAAGTGTTGGCATTGTGCCAAGAATTGCTATAAAGTTAGCAGGATATGAAAATCCTGGGTATTGAAACCTCTTGTGATGAAACTGCCGCTGCCATAGTGGAGGACGGCAGCAGAATTATCTCCAATATTGTCGCTTCGCAGATAGACATTCATGCTCGCTATGGCGGCATAGTCCCCGAAGTTGCCTCAAGGCAGCATGTCCTCACTATTATCCCGGTTATCAGCCAGGCAATGGCCGAAGTCTCCTGGCAGGATATCAGCGGCATTGCTGTGACCTTTGGTCCAGGGCTGGCCGGGTCGCTATTGGTAGGCGTCAACGTGGCCAAGGCAATTGCCTTAGCCAAAAAATTACCTCTTATTGGGGTTAATCATCTTGAGGCACATATCTATGCTAATTGGCTAGCACCCTCACCTGAATCCTCTCCCTTGAAGGGAGAGGGAACAATGATGATGAATTTTGGGGTGAAATTCCCCTGCCTTTGCCTCGTTGTCTCCGGTGGACATAGTGATTTGGTATTGATGAGGGGGCACGGGCAGTTTGAGAAGTTAGGGCGGACCCGTGATGATGCTGCCGGCGAGGCCTTTGATAAAGCCGCTAGAATCTTAGGCTTGGGCTATCCCGGTGGTCCAGCTATTGAGCAGGCGGGCAACTCAGGGACCCCTTGCTTACCCCTCCCCCGAGCCTGGCTCAAGGAAAGCCATGATTTCAGCTTCAGTGGTTTGAAAACCGCCTTGTGGCATCTTGTTAACAAGGGTGGGGTCTCAGTCGCCGATGCCGCAGCAAGCTTCCAGTTGGCTGTAGTCGATGTGTTAGTTGTCAAGACGATTGAGGCCGCCAGGCAATTGAAGGTGGAGCAGATTTTACTGAGCGGTGGAGTGGCCGCCAATAAGATGTTAACCCAGCATTTCCTTGCCAGCTCACCAGTGTCGGTTCTTATTCCCCCTCCCCGCTTATGTACTGATAATGCTGCTATGGTGGCTGCCTGTGGCTATTATCATTTACAAGCCGGCAAGATAAGCGGTTATGACCTGGACGTAGTGCCCAGCCTCAGTCTTGGTTGACCCCTTCAGTAGTTCCATTCGTGCTGGAGATTGCTTCGTCGCTTCGCTCCTCGCAATGACAAAAGGGTGTGTCATTGCGAGCCCCGACGTGTCGGGGCGTGGCAATCTCATTGATTAAATCCTAAGTAATGTCAAATTACAAAGCTCAAATATCAAATAAAGCCCAAAGCCCTAAATAATGACAAATAACAAAGCTTAAATGACAAAGACAAGTCGGGTTGGCATTTAGACATTTGGATTTCAATTGTCATTTGGATTTTGATATTTGGGTTTGTTCAATTTTTGCGTTTTGATTTTTGAATTTGTTTGGGATTTGCTGCCAGTACCATTTAGCCTGCAACCTTTTTCAATTAGAAGCATTCTATCTATAGAGTGAAAAATTCCTCTCCTGGTACTTCTAGGCTATAGCCAGAAGATTTTGGTGTCCAGGTGTCTATGACTTTTAGGTGATAGACAGGCTATGCAGCTATTGTTAGCATTATTCAAGGTGATAGTCAATCGAGGGAGTAAGAAATTGGAAATGGAAGTAAAATGCCTCCAGGACGAGTTCGTGACTCTTAAAACGGCAATCGAGGAGGCCATAATAAAGGGGCAAAAATCCGTAGCCGTCCTCAGTGACATTCCAGAGTCAGGCCTGGTTTCCAATGAGGACTTTGTCCTCACCTGCGTGAACACAGGTTCGGGGATTGTCGGCTGGCTCAACGATTTTTGAGCTTACGCCTCAGTATTCCTCAACTAGCGAGAGGATATTCGCTGCATCTTCCCTCGCGGCCCACCATCTGGACAACGACGTTATATATCGGACTTCTTGAGTTGCACGAAATGACTAAATGTATAACCTAACAATCGTGCATTGTAGTATACTTGAATGCGAAGCTATTTGATCAAACCTACGACACGATAGTAGGGTAATCTAGATGCTGACCCCCTCATATATTGTGGTGAAGTGTTTTCCCAGCGTCAAGCGAGCATCTGTGTATCTGGTCGCCTATATAGACACCGGTCTGGGAGACTGAGCCTTCAGTTTGTGACTCTTTACTTAGTTCGAATCCCTTCAGTTTGAGCTGGGGTGACGAAAGCTAGAACTTTTAGGATAGCCTTTAGCTCGTGTTCTTCAGTAACGGTGCTTCTGCCTCCAGATATCTCAATTCCCCCTGGATGTATGTATCGCTTTTTATAGAGCGTAATCACATAGTAATAACATTGGATTATATTGACATTAACATATGGTTAGTATAGCATTATGACATGGCGAATTTGAAAGAACTTAGGAAGAGCCAATTTCTCAGCCAGGAGGATTTGGCAAAGATGGCGGAAATGACTACCAGTACTGTCAATCGCCTGGAGAATGGAAAACAAGCACCGCGTTTTGCAACTGTTAGGAGATTGGCGAAAGCTCTCGGAGTACGCCCTTCCGAGATTAACTTCTCTAAAAACTCATGAGATTACTATGGATACATTAACGGCGGCAAAGCGAAGTTGGAATATGTCACGGATTCGAGGAAGGAATACTCGAATAGAAATCACTGTAAGGTCGACGCTGCATCGCTTAGGATATAGGTTCCGTCTGAACACGAATAAGTTACATGGCCATCCGGATGTAGTTTTGCCAAAACATAAGGTAGCCATATTTGTCCACGGATGCTTTTGGCATAGACATCCCGGGTGTAGATTCGCATACATGCCAAAGACCAGGGTGGCCTTCTGGCAAGATAAATTTAGGAGAAATGTTGAACAGGATCAGAAGGTTCAAAAAGAACTCAGTCAACTTGGCTGCCGGGTTTTAGTGATCTGGGGGTGCGAGACATCTGACAGGGATAAATTGGCGAATAAAATTAAGTCTGAAATGGGTCAGCTAAAATGATTAAGAAAGCTGAGTCCACCGTCGATCGATTCCAGAAGATGATTGACGCGGCTGATGCTCCGGTATTGATAAGGATGCGAGCTCGTCTTGAAGTCGAGTTGGCAGAGCGCGGAGTATCCTACAACGTCGGGGAAATGGGCGAAAAACTTTGCATCTCCCATTTCAACTCCACGCCTGGTTTGCCAAAACTCATCCTAGCGCCACCCGGAGCTAAAAATGTCGATGCATTATCCAGAGACGGAGACAGATATTCAATAAAGACTTTCATGAGGGCAAAGAAGACGGGAACGGTCTACCCCGATAAAGACGACAAGAAGCAACTCTTTGAGTATCTTATTATCGTGAGACTGAGTAATCTCTACGAGCTGAAATCTATCCACAGATTCTCCTGGGACAGATTTGCGGAGATTAGAGCCTGGGACAGGAGAATGAATGCATGGTATGTTCCATTGAGCCAAAGGAATCTTCGATTAGCCGAGCTGGTATTTCAAGATAGGTCGGAATAGGTAAAATTGAACAGCATTGTCAGGACACTAGATTTGTTTCATGGGGCTGGGGGAAGCAGTCTTGGGGCTCAGTTGGCTGGCGCCAAGATAGTCGCAGGAATTGACTATTGGGACATCGCTTCGGAAGCCTACATGATAAATTTCCCAGATGCGAAAGCAATAAAGGCAGATATTAGGTCTGTATCACCAACCAGACTGCGCGACTTAGTTGGTGATGTGGACTTGATTGTAGCCTCTCCGGAATGCACGAACCACAGTTGCGCCAAGGGGGCTGCGCCACGTAATGAAGCCAGCAGGTTGACAGCCTTTGAGGTGACAAGGTTCGCCAGGGAATTTAGGCCAAAGTGGATAATCATAGAAAACGTTATCCAGATGAACCGTTGGGAGAAACAGCTTGAGCTCTTGAATGAGCTTCACGACATTGGCTATAACGTCACCCAAGAGAAGCTAAACGCAAAAGACTTCGGTGTCCCACAAACCAGAAGGAGGCTATTTTTGGTATGTTCTTTACTGGGTGAAGTGAAGACACCCGTAGTTGGAAGTGGGCCGATTACGGCTGCAAAGAGAGTGATCGACCTGAATGGAACATACAATTACACGCCGCTATATCAGCCGAAGCGTGCTTTGGCTACCATCGAACGCGCCGAGCGAGCCATTTCTGAATTAGGGCCCAAAGAACCGTTCCTTATCGTCTATTATGGAACTGATGGGAGTGGCGGCTGGCAATCAATCGAACAGCCTCTAAGAACGATTACTACATTAGATCGTTTTGCTCTTATAAAACCTTCTCGGGCAGGCCACGTGATGAGGATGTTGCAGCCAGCGGAACTAAAGTTGGCTATGGGCTTTCCCCCGTCATATAAGTTAGACGTTGGAACGAGGCGCGACAAAGTCAAGTTGATGGGAAACGCCGTTTGCCCGCCAGTGATGAAGTCCATCGTGAACGGACTCTTACAGAAACAACAGGCTTGATGAGGAGGAGCCTATGACGAAGAATACACTAAATACTTCCGGCTTAAGCGTTCTCCGACCTCGGGCAAGACTGCTCCGGACGTTTGGTGATGAACTAATAAGTAGCGAGACTGTTGCCGTTATTGAGCTGGTTAAGAACGCTTATGATGCAGATGCGACTATCGTATGGATAAGGTTTCACTCGCCCCTGGAAATCGGGAAGGGAATGATAGAGGTCGTAGACAATGGTCATGGTATGAATCTGGATACGATCAAAACCACCTGGATGGAACCTGCAACGCTGCTGAGAAAGCGAAATAGGTTCAGTGAGAAACTCGGACGCCGAGTCTTAGGGGAGAAAGGAATAGGAAGATTCGCATCATCGAGGCTTGCAGAAAAGTTGGAGGTTGTCACGCGCCGTGCTGATATGCGAGATGAGGTTCGGGTGCTTCTGGATTGGTCCCTATTTGACGATGAAGAAAAATATCTTGACGAAATCAAAGTCGAATGGGAGCAGCGGCCACCGAGGGAGATCTGCGCCGGAGGAATAATCGAAACGGCGGCTCGCGAGGGCGGGCGAGCTTCACTTGCCGAATTTACCCACGGCACAGTACTTCGTATGGTTGGCCTGAAGACTATATGGGGTACCGAGCAGTTCGAGACACTGCGAAGAGGGCTGTCCAGGCTTGTGTCGCCATCTTTTGACACGGATAAGGATTCCTCCAAAGACTTTGAAATACTGCTGAAGCTGCCCGAGGAATACCGGGATCAAGACTCTGCAGAAGCGATTAGACCACCTGAGATTATCAAGAAACCGCACTACGTGATAAAGGGTCAGATTGCCGCTGATGGTAAGTATACTCTTAATGTAAGACTCAAAGGCGAACAGGCTGGGAAGGACAAGACGGGGGTATTTACTATAGATGGGAAGGCTCCGGTATGCGGAGGTTTCGGAATCGAAGTACGGGTGTGGAACCGCGACAGGGAGTCACTGAGTGAGTTGGGCGGCGATTGGAACTTGGCTCAAATCCGAGAATACCTGGATTCTCAGTCCGGTATGAGTGTTTATCGCGATGGATTTCGAGTCTTGCCTTACGGCGAACCTCACAACGATTGGCTGAGACTCGACCTTCGGCGTATTCAAAACCCTACTATGCGCCTATCAAACAATATGATAATAGGTTCTGTGTCTCTCTCATCGCAAAACAATCCGCAATTGCGCGACCAGAGTAACAGAGAGGGCATCATTGAGGGTGCCGCGTTTGACAACCTAAAAAGTCTGATCATACAGGTCCTTGCGTTGTTGGAGACCGAGAGGCACAAGCAGAGGCCAAGAAAGAAAAGGGTGGCTGAACGTGGTCTATTCTTGGAGTTCGATCTGGCCAGCGTCAGGGAATACGTTAAAAAGGCGCACCCTGAAGACGTTGCCTTATTAAACGCCGTCGCAGAAAAGGAGAAAGACCTGCAGAGCAGGGTGTCCGAAGCAGAAGAAGTAATGGCGAGGTACAGAAGACTCGCGACTCTCGGAAATCTGATTGACGTTGTGCTGCACGATGGTCGCACACCCTTGTCAAAAATCATCAATACTGCTGCCCTGGCTTTGGTAAGTACATACAATCCGGCTGGTGATTTGCTGACATTCGCAGGTGAGATGAGAGGTCATTTTGGGACCGTAAATAATCAATCGGATGTCTTGGCTACACTGTTCAGACGGATTGAACCGTTTGGAGGGCGGCGGAGAGGGAGACCAGCGAGAACATCAATGGAAACGGTAGTTCAACATGCGTTCCAGGTATTGGAGAGAGAGATTGAACAAACAGGTGCGCAAGTTGAACTGCCGAATACTTATACCGAGGTCACCGTTGACGAAGCCGAAATACAGGAGGTAATTGTCAATCTCCTGCAAAACAGTCTCTATTGGCTTAAACAGGTGCCGAAGGATAAAAGAATTGTCACGGTACAAATACACCGTTTGCAGGAGGGCGAACTTGAGATCATATTCTCAGATAGCGGCCCTGGGGTACCTGAAGAGAACAGGGATCTGATCTTCGACCCGTATTTCTCAACTAAACCGAATGGGGTTGGCTTGGGGCTGACTATTGCGGGTGAGATTGTAAGCGATTACTACGATGGTACACTTGAATTGATGAAGGACGGACCGCAGCTTGGCGCAACCTTCAGGATACTTCTTCGCAGGAGGGTTTAACAAATGCCGGAAAACAATGATTGGCAAGTTTTGTTTGTTGATGACGAGGTTGACCAATGCGAATTGGTATCAAAATATCTCACTGGAAAAACTGTAGACGCAAAAGGTGGCAAACTGCGAGTAAATGTAGAGCAAAACTTTGTTAAGGCCGTTAGCAGATTAGCGGCTGAACAGTATGATCTACTGATTCTAGATGTTAGGCTGGGTCCTCACAAGGATGAAAGGGAGGAAGAAGAAGGAAGGAAAACGCTGCTAGTGATTAAAGAAAAGCGATTTCTACCCATAATATTCTATACCGCTTTGCCCAACAAGGTAAGAGACTTAGAGACGCCATTGATAAGAGTGGTGGAGAAGACTGAAGGCGTGACCAAGATACTGGCGGAAATACAGGAAATTTTCAGGAGCAAGATTCCAGAGGTGAACAGAGAATTGGTCAAGCATGTCCAGGAGGTACAACGAGATTACATGTGGGACTTCGTGGCAAAGAGTTGGGCTCGGTTTGGAGATACGCCCGATAGAAGTTGTTTGGCCTATCTCTTGGCAAGAAGGCTCGCTAGATCATTGGATAGTCCTGGCATAAAGAAGCTGGCCGAAAGGCTCGGAGATGACAGTGGCTTGGTGTGCCGAGATAATGACGTGCACCCTATGAGGTATTATGTAATACCGCCTATAGGTGGCGAGATGGCTTCTGGTGATATTTTCATTGACACACGTCTTGATCCTGCCCAATACCTTATCCTAGTCACACCATCCTGTGATATTGTGAACAAGAAAGTGGATGTCATGCTCTTCGCAGAATGCATTCGACTTGACCAAATGAAGGAATTTACTCAATGGAAGACTAATGGGGATGGCCCCAAAGGTCAATATAAGGGCGAATTGATGAATCTATTGAAGAATGGTAAGTCTGAGCGCTTTTATTATCTGCCAGGCGTATTTGACCTACCCGACCTAGTGGTCGATTATCAAAGACTCTGGCCTATAGAGCCTACTGCGGTTGATAAACTAAAAGGCGAGGGGAAGCTGGAATGTCTTGCTTCTCTGGACAGTCCCTACAGTGAATCGATGCTTGCTCGATTTTCACGCTACTTTGGGCGATTAGGCACGCCGGACTTGAACATCGAAATAGTCGAGAAAAGGCTCAAAGAGATTTGAATGACGCACTACGCGTAGGAGTCAACTCGACGTTTCTCCTCTCGACTTTGACGCTTCCGGTGACGCTCTCCGCGGCTCCTGGTATCTTTGTGCTTGTAGGACTAACTTAAGAAGTGATATAACTATTGGGCGCAGGCAAAGGACGATATGAGACCATCGTCTGCCTCAATCTATCAACGTTGCTTTGGGAACGGAGGATCGAAATGAGGGATGCTATTTATAAGAAACTAATCGACGTTGCTCGTTCTCAAAGCCTTATAAGCTATGATGATCTGAACAAAGAGCTAGACCTGGGGCTTGATTTTGAAATGCCCCCAGACCGTGATCTGGTTGGGCGATGGTTGGACGAGATATCTACACACGAAGTAAAGGGAGGACGTCATATGCTTTCGGCAGTTGTTGGACATAAGGAAGGCGGGAGGGTTGTCGACCCAGGGAAGGGCTTCTACGGGTGCGCTCGGGCTTTGGACATTTATACAGGCGGCGATGATTTGGTATTCTGGGCAATGGAAGTGAAATGGCTTCACGAGTATTGGAGCAGCCACTAGAATCCTCGAGCCTTCATCAGCAGGCTGGCTCAATAGTTAGGAGGTAAGATAATGAGTGAAAAATTACCCAGCAATTATCAGCTCCATGAGAGAGATCCGTATGGGAATACGCTCATTCGAAGTGAGTGGCCCTTACAAGTATGGAAGACGGAAGTAGGCAATTATTCAGTATGGCTTTGGACACACGAGTTTGAAGGGTTTCACTGTATAAGGAAAGATCCAGATGTAGCTAATGATATGTTTGATGCTGCTCGTGATCTGCTAAAATAGTGTCCCTTATAAAGAAACAGGTCATCACCATCTCTCGTACTATCGGGTTGCAGCTCCAGCCACTCCTCTGCTAGAGCAGCCGAAGCACCACTGGTTCTCATGGCCGAACACGAATAGCGAGTTGAGGCAACAGAAAAGGGAGAGTTCCCCGCTCTCCCTTTTCGCTTTTAACGCTTAACTAGTCGCTTTCCGTAAATGTTGGCAGTTGTGGTCAGGTGTAACCACTCGTGGTGTCGGGCCGTCGGGTCTCATCTCGGCACGATTGAAACACCACCCCAGTCTCGACTTCCGAAGACCGGTGCTCTTTGCGTTAAACAATACTGACCTTTTGTGCAATCGGACAGACAGGTTCGATTTAATCTTTTAGCGTAGCGTTCAGCGACAGAGAGCGGGTGCAGAGCGCCGTCATTATCGTCTGTCCACTCATCGGACTCGCCTGTTATCGTCAGGCATGGCCCCTGGCGAATTCCAGGCACACCATACCAATCAGGCCTGCTATGAATCGGGTACTATGTCCTCGGAATACCACAATGACGTAGCTCCCAAATGTGCATTGCACTTTCTGGACGATTGTGCAAGGCAGAGAAAGGGCTTAGTTAGAGGGAAAATGTGTATTC
>JALHUO010000063.1 GCA_022866545.1 Dehalococcoidia bacterium
CTATCGCATTGTGGTCAAGGAGATAGCGCTGAGGCACGGAGTCTATGCCAGTTTTATGCCCAAGCCAGTTCTCGGCATCAATGGTAGCGGTATGCACGTTCATCAATCGCTGTTCAAGGGCAACCGCAATGGTTTTTTTGACAAGAATGGTAGGTATCATCTCTCCAAAATGGCTTTAAGCTTCCTTGCTGGACTTTTGAAGTATGCCCCTGAATTTACTGGAGTTACCAACCAGTGGGTCAATTCCTATAAACGGCTGGTGCCAGGTTGGGAGGCGCCGGTCTATATCTCCTGGGCGACACGGAATCGCTCCGACCTGATCAGAGTGCCTGAATACAAGCCGGGCAAAGAAGATGCGACCAGATTCGAGCTTCGTTCTCCTGACCCAGCATGTAACCCCTACCTTTGCTTCAGTGTGATGCTGGCCGCTGGACTAACAGGAGTTGAGGAAGGATTGGAGGCACCGGAACCAGTGGAAGCGAACGTTTATCACATGTCCGAAGAGGAAAGAAAAAGGCGAGGAATAGGTAGTCTGCCGGCCAGTCTCCTGGAAGCGATTAAGCTCACTGAGAAGAGCAAACTGGTGCGGAAAGCACTTGGCGACCATGTTTTCAATGCTTTTATCGAGAATAAGAAGATTGAATGGGATCGCTATCGCATCCATGTTACCGACTATGAGCTTGCGAGATACTTGCCAATCTTATAGGCTGATGCCGTGCTGGTTGCGTTGACCAACTTGCTCAAAGCGCTGCAAAAGGGGACCAAGCGGCATCTGTCAACATTGACACTGTTGAGACAGGGTGTGTTCAATCGAGCATCAGAAGGGGGAAGGCTTTCTTAACCTGCATTTAGGCCTATTTCAACTCTCTTTTTAACCTCTCTATTGCTCTTCCAAACTCCTGGCTGTATCTTTTTTCCTGGTTGGAGAGAAAATCTCGCCACTGAGGAAGCTGTTTTATCGCCTCATCGATAGTTAGTTGAACGACCATGGTGTTTTGTCCTTGCTGAACCTGTTTTACCCTTAATCGGGGGTTTCTTTCCACTTCAGCTCTTATGCCATTGTAGGCTTGCTCTATTTCTGCCCCATGCCTCTTTTGTAGGTCCTCGATCCGCCTTAAATTTAACTCAATTGTGGAAGTGTTCTGTTCTTTCTTGAGCGACTCTATGGCTAGAATTCCGTCCCTTTTCCTTTGCAGTTCCGCTGGAGTGCTCCCAAAACTAAGCGAATCCACCAGTCTCGCCTGGACTTCTCTCAGAAGAGATGATTTGCCTTCTGCTTTTAGCTTTTTCCACAAGCTTTCCGGGTCAATCTGACCTTGATAGAATTCCGAGAGCAGAGAATTCACCTTCTCAGAATCTAGCATCTTCTCTTTTTCTTCTTGAGTCAACTCGCCAATCTTGGCTAGTCTTTCTCTAGCGATTGGCGAAAGGTCTTTCTCCCAATTTCCCATTGACTATCTCCTCACAAATAGGCGACAGCTATTTTGCACCACGGCAGAGGAGAAGATAGTATATAATATAAAATCAGATTTGGGGAGTGCGATGGGAATCAGACTTCATCAGGAGCCACAGCTTGAGAACCCGATTTTGGTAGCTAGTTGGCCGGGAATAGGAAACATCGGGATAATCGCTGTTGATACTTTAAGAGGGAAGTTAGAGGCAGAGGAATTCGGAGAAATTGAGCCCCAGGAATTCTTTTATCCCAAGCGAGTCTTGATTAGGAAGGGAGTCTTGGAATGCCTGGAATTTCCCAGCAGCAAATTCTATTTCAAGAAAATACGTGGGACAGATATAATATTTTTTGTCGGGGAAGAACAGCCCACCGAAGGGGGTAGGATGTATGCTGAGGGGAGAAAGGCCTGTCGCATGGCTGGCCTGGTTTTGGATGTAGCTGAGAAATTCAAATGTCGCAGAGTTTATACTTCGGGAGCGGCTGTGGCTTTGATTCACCACACTACAAAGCCCAGGGTCTGGGCTGTGCCTAATGCTGGGAGTCTAATCTCCGAGATAAAGGCGTACCAGAACACTGTACTCATGTCCGATATCGAAGGAAGGGGAGGGCATGGAAATATTACGGGTTTGAATGGACTTTTGCTGGGAGTTGCCAAGAAAAGGGGGTTCGAGGCTATTTGCCTGATGGGCGAGATACCGGTATATCTTCAGGGATTTCCTCTGTCCTACCCGAAAGCTTCGAAGTCTGTGCTGGAAGTCCTCAGCCATAGTCTGAAAATAGAGGTTAACCTGGACACCCTGGATGAATTAGACCAAAAGGTGCAGCAGAGAATTGAAGAATTTTACCAACAAGTCCCCTTGGAGATAAGGGCGCAATTGGATAGGTTAAAGCGTGTCGCTTATGCCCAACCAGCGGAGCCTGGGCCGATTACTGAGGAGGAAGAGAAGAGAATTGTGGAAGATGTTGAGAAGTTCTTCAAGAAGCGAGGAGAGGGAGGTTGAACCAGGGATATCCTATCACCATCTATCAGGAGCCAGACCTTCACCAATCCTCTTTAGTGCTGGGTTGGAGTGAAGACGCCGGAGACTTAGGACGAAAAGTCACGGACTACTTGAATTTGAAGCTGAAAGGGCAGGAATTTGCCGAGATCGAACCCGACGATTTCTTCCCCATGGGTGGAGTTGCCATAAAAGACAATATAGCCCGATTTCCTGAAAGCAAGTTCTATGCTTGCTCGGAACACGAATTGGTGATTTGTCAAAGTGACTCTCCCGGGGCTGAGTGGTACAAATTTCTAAGCTCCGTTCTGGACGTGGCTGAGCGTCATTGCCTGGTAAAGGAATTATATGTGATCGGTGCCATGGTTAGCTTCAGTGCTCACACGACCCCCCGCCAGTCGCTTGCCGTGGTTAATCTGCCAGAAATGAAAGAAATACTGAGCCAATATGACTTGAACAGGGATATGGATTATCAAACTCAACCTGGTGAAAGGCCAACACTGAATTCCTTCTTGCTATGGCTAGCCAGGGAGAGGAATATCCCCGGGGTGAGCGTGTGGGTGCCGATACCTTTTTACCTGGCAGCGATGGAAGATGCGCAGGCCGAAAAGAAGGTCCTGGGCTTTTTGAACGAGAGATTAGGCCTGAGAATCGATTTTTGTGATTTGGATCAGGAAATTAGAAGACAGGATGAGCAACTAGCCCTAGCAAGGTCTCGCTTTCCTGAAATCGATGACTATATCAACAGACTGGAAAGCAACCTTCTGCTATCTCAAGAGGAGAATGGAGAACTAATCAAGAAAATTGAGGAATTTCTAGGGGAGGGAGACTGAGCCTCGCTTAGGTGAAGGAAGCTTTGTCGAAATGCTAGCCAAAGTAAAAAGTGCTGCTGTGGTGGGTCTGGAGGGGGCCGTAGTCGAAGTAGAAGTGGATTTATCTCCGGGCTTACCATCCTTTACCATAGTCGGGCTGGGAGACAAGGCGGTTCAAGAGGCCAGAGAAAGAGTGCGGTCAGCGATAAGGAACTCTTACTATAAATTCCCCAACAGGCGCATAACCGTCAATCTGGCTCCGGCTGATTTGAAAAAGGAAGGGCCTGCTTACGACTTGCCGATTGCTATAGGCATACTGATGAGCTCGGGACAGCTCAACACTGACCCCTCAAACAGTATCTTTTTGGGGGAACTCTCTTTGGATGGCAAGCTGCGCCACACCCATGGGATATTGCCCATGGTAGCTTTAGCCCGGGGCAAAGGCTTATCCACAGTATTTGTGCCTTCTGATGATGCGAAAGAGGCATCCCTTATAGACAATGCACATATTTTCCCTGCAGAATCATTGGCGCAGCTGGTTGTTCACCTTCAAGGTGAGGCAGTCATCCCTGAATACCACAGCGACCTGAATTGGGAGCAAGAATTTCGCCCCAGTTATGCCTCTGACCTAAGTTATATAAAGGGTCAGGAACATGCCAAAAGAGCTCTGGAGATAGCAGCGGCAGGCAGACACAATATCCTCATGTGTGGCCCGCCGGGGAGTGGCAAGACTATGCTAGCCCGCTCTCTGTCCTCAATACTTCCCCTGTTGACTATGGAGGAAGCTATTGAGGTCACCAAGATTTATAGCGTTTGTGGATTGCTGCCTCAAGACACGCCTGTTATGGTGGAGCGTCCTTTCCGGTCGCCTCACTACACTACTTCTCACGCTGGCTTGGTGGGAGGAGGGCAGTGGCCGAGGCCCGGGGAAATAAGCTTGGCACATCATGGGGTGCTTTTCCTGGATGAATTTCCTGAGTTTGGGCACATCACACTGGAATCGCTGCGCCAACCAATAGAAGATAGAACTATTACTGTCAGCCGTGCTCATGGCAGCGTTACCTTTCCTGCCAGCTTCATGCTGGTTGCCGCCATGAACCCCTGCCCGTGCGGGTATTATGGGGACCCGTTCATGGAATGCAAATGCTCGTCAGGAGAAATCTCTCGCTATCACAAAAGGATAAGCGGACCATTGCTGGACCGGATTGATATCTTTGTTGATGTTCCCCATATTGATTACGAAAAACTCACCGAAGACAAGCCTGGAGAAAGCTCGGAAAAAGTCAGGGCCAGGGTCAAAGCAGCGCATGAAATACAGCTTGAGCGCTTTCGAGGGATAAACTTGAAGTGCAATGCTGATATGTCACCCAAGGAGGTGAAGGAATCTTGCAAGGTGGAACCAGCAGGGCAGAGCCTGCTTCGGGCCGCCATGAAACAGCTTCATCTCACCGGCCGTGCCTTCCATCGCATCCTCAAGCTTTCCCGCACCATCGCTGACCTGGAGCATAGCGACGTCATCAAAAC
>JALHUO010000064.1 GCA_022866545.1 Dehalococcoidia bacterium
ACTTCACTGATATATAATAACTCATTAAGCCAGGCAATTAGTAAGTCTTCCAGACTTTTAGCTTCCAGTTTAATTTTAGCATAAAAATTTTCTTTAAGTTCTCTGTCTTCTCCAGCGATAATTTCAAACATCCCTTTAGCCGCATTTATAAAAACTTCTCTTTTAGTCTTTCCATAAGCAACTATTCCGATATCAGCAGTATGATCAATTATTTCAAATTCTTTCATAGAGGTCCATTACCTTTTCAAATTTTAAGCTTTACTCTGTCAGATGAGATTGCTTCGCTTTGCTCGCAATAACCATTAAACAAAAAACTCTCGTCAGTTAGTAATATCTACTACCAGGGACGAGAGCTTACTCACGTGGTGCCACCCTATTTTAATAGGAACATCCTATCCTTAATTGGCTATTTTTTAACACACTATAGTGCGTCTCTGGATACTCTATTTCACCAGAAAATTATTGAGGGGTGGAATTCGGTAAAGTCATCCGCTGATTCTCACCAGCCATCAGTTCTCTGGGAATGACTGTTATCTACTATCCCCTTAAATATTTAATTATATATTCATTTTGTTGCCTTAATTATAGGTTTTAATATCCCTTTTTGTCAAGCTAAAATTATTCAGGTTTATGTCAACTCTTTGGGGTATCTTTATTTAATAAGGATTTGAAAAAATTTTTATATTTCTCTTGACATTCGACTGACCAGTCAGTTAAAATTAAAACTGATTTAAAAATATGAAGAGAAATAGAGAGGACAAAAAATAAATGATGAAAAAAGTGGCTAAATTTATTACTAAATACGCCCGCTATATATTTATCGTAATCATTCTCATTACTATTTTCGCTGGGATGCAAATAAAAAACCTTAAAATTGAGGATGATATTACCAAATATATTTCTGAAGATGATCCAGACATAAAATTTTATATTGATGTAGTTGAAAAATTTGGTGGTTCTCAAGCAAATACATTAATGATCTCTCTGGAATACGAAGACCTTTTCACTTTAGAAAACCTGGGAAGAGTTAAGACTATCACTGAAAAGTTAGAGAAAGCTCCTTTCGTAAAATCGATAAATTCTTTTCTAAATATGCCTAAAATTATTGTCACAGACGTAGGGATCGAGGTAAAAGATTTGGTAGAAGTGTTTCCAGGGAGTGATAAGGAAGCAAAAGAACTTAAAAGTTCTCTCTTAAGTGATAGTCTGGTAAGGGGAAAATTTATCTCCGAAGATGGTAATGTTGCTCTCATAATGATAGAAACAAAAAAAGGGATAGAAGGGAAAGAACTTAAAAAGGAACTGGAAAATATAATAGAGCCTTTAAAAGGCCAAACCTTACAGGTATATTACTTTGGTATGCCTCTTATCTCTGTGGATATCTCGGAAAGTTCTTTCGGCACGATGAGATTAGCTATTATTGCTGCTCTGGTTATACTTTTAATTCTTTACTTCTGCTTCAGAAGTTTTTTGGGAGTATTTTTACCGCTTCTGGTGGCTCTACTGG
>JALHUO010000002.1 GCA_022866545.1 Dehalococcoidia bacterium
GATGCACATGGGGCAGACCCTTCAATCCCACGCCCTCCATTTCTTCCACCTTGCCAGCCCGGATTTGCTTCTTGGCATGGATGCCGACCCGGCAAAGAGAAATGTAATTGGTTTGATTGCTGAGAACCCCGAGCTCGCTGTCAAAGGCGTAAAGCTCCGCAGCTTTGGTCAGACAATAATCCAAAAGCTGGGTGGTAAGAAAGTCCACCCTAACGGCGCCGTGCCCGGTGGGATGAACACAGCTCTGTCCACCGCTGACAGAGACCATTTCCTGAAGCAGATCGATTGGGCTATCGCCGATGCGCAGACCGCTATAGGCATAATCAAGAGTTATTATGAAAAACACAATGAGTTTGTATGCACGTGCGCCAGTTTTCCCACAGGTTATCTCGGGCTGGTCGATAAAAACAACAATCTAGAACTCTACGATGGCAAATTGAGGTTAATTGACCAGAAAGGAAAGGCCCTCGAAAACCAGTTTAATCCGTCCGATTACCTGGATATCATAAGTGAATACGTGGAAGACTGGTCTTACCTCAAGTTTCCGTTTTACAGGAAGATGGGCTACCCCGAGGGTATTTACCGGACGGGACCGCTTGCCCGACTCAACGTCAGCCAGGGAATATCCACTCCTCTAGCCAATGCTGAGCTCAAGAACTTCAAGAAACTGGGCAATAACGGCATAGTAGAAGGTTCATTGTATTATCACTATGCCCGCCTCATAGAACTGCTCTATTCCATCGAAAGGATCCAGCAGCTACTGGAGGACAGGGATATCTGCTCCACTGACCTCATAGTCACTTCAAACAGGTACAATGAGCAGGGCGTTGGCGTGCTGGAAGCACCGAGGGGCACTTTATTCCATCACTACTGGGTAGACGACACCGGCAAAATCAAAAAGGTCAACCTCATCGTAGCCACAGGCAACAACAACGCCGCTATGAACAAAGCGGTATATCAGGTAGCCAAGACCTACATAAAGAATGGCAAAATCACCGAAGGCATACTCAACCGGGTTGAGGTGGCTATTCGCTGCTATGACCCGTGTCTATCCTGCTCAACACACGCTTTAGGTCAAATGTCCTTGAACATGCAGGTCATAGCACCTGGCGGTCAGATAATAGAAGAGATAACGAGATAGACCTCGAACATTCAAATTGCACAATTGTGCAGTTCAACCTTGCACATTTGGCCATTTACCCGTAAAATGCTTGACGTTGCCCCCATCGTCTAGAGGCCTAGGACATCAGCCTTTCAAGCTGAAGATCAGGGGTCCGAATCCCCTTGGGGGCATTTCTTACGTTAATCTCGCTTCTAATCAAGGGGCCAGCGCCGCAGGTTAGGGAATATTGACTTCATATTCACTCACGAGTATGATTATATAAATCATGCGGGAATTGCTCATAAGTATGAGCGATAGGCTGTGCTAATGGTGGTAGGAGATGAGCGGTGTTTGAATCGTTCCAGGGCGGCAGGTACAAGGTCGCAAAGAAGCTAGGAGAGGGCGGCAGGGGTATCGTCTTCAAGGCTGAGGACACCAGGCTCGGCCGCACCATAGCCATCAAAGTCATTAAGGGTGAAGGCCTTGACCAGGAGTCCTTTGCCCGCTTTGAACAGGAAGCCAAGGCCACCGCCGGCCTTTCTCATCCTCATATTGTCGCCATATACGACATCGGCCAGGAGGGCGCGAAGCGACAAAACTGGAGGAGGTGATGGGTATGTAGCAGAAAGTGTCTTTTGTTTACGAGATGAAAATTAGAGGACGAAATGTAAAGAGGAGGAAGGATTACATGAACCAACGCAGATTCATAACTTTTGTCTATCCAATGTTGATACTGGTGCTTATCGCCCTTATCGTGCCAGCCGCCCAGATGGGTGCGCAGGGATTACAGGGTAACGGACAGTTGAAGTTCAAGGATAAGGTAACGCCAGCTGATCAGCAAGCTGCGGCAGCCCGTTTCCTGGAGCAGGGGGGGTTTACGGCCGCAACCGCAAACTACACAGTTGACCCAGATACCGGGTACCTAGTCCCTGACTACTTTGCCGATGCCAACTGGGCCTACAGCCCGCTGCCCAGTGGTAGCATCGGCTCCATTACGGTTGAAAGCGGAGGTACCGGCTATTCTGCAGCTCCGAACGTAACTATCACCGATGTCTACGGTCCAGGCGCGGGCGCCAACGCATCGGCAGTAGTAATTGGTGGCATCATTATCGGTATCAACGTGACCACCGCAGGCAGCGGCTACGTTGCCCCGATGGTCACCATTGAAGATGCCACCGGCACAGGCGCTGCCGCCAGCACAGCACTGGACCCAGCCACCTTGACTGGCGGGCTGAGGAAGTTTATGGACTCGCTGCCTGGCCTTGGACCCGCTGCTGCCAACAATCTGGGGCAGTACATCCCGATAGCCGTTCCAAATACCACGCGTTACGCAGGTGCCGACTACTACGAAATCGCTGTGGTCGAATTCAGCGAGCAGATGCACTCAGACCTGCCGGGCCCGTACAACCCGAGCACTCCGGGCGCGCTCGGCACCAAGCTGCGTGGCTATGTACAGTTGGTGCCAGAAGGCTGGAGCGGGATTGACATCCTGGGGAATGTGTACAATGCTGTCCCGCTTACGCAGGCCGACGGCGTTACGCCTCTTACGTATAACAATGTGACGCTCTTTGGGGCCACACCTCCCCATTACCTTGGTCCCGCCATAATTGCCACCGGAGAAGCGGCTGGGCAGAATGCCACACCGGTGCGTGTGAAGTTCTATAACCTGCTGCCCATCCGTGCTGGTGGGGACCTTTTCATACCGGTGGACACCACTGTGATGGGAGCCGGGATGGGGTCCATTCAAGTCGTCCATCACATCATGGTTACTAACGGGGGCTCTGGTTATACCTCTCCCCCAACTGTCACAATCAGTGGGGGTGGTGGTACAGGCGCTGAAGGCCGCGCACATGTCATGGGTGGTGTGGTTGATCACATCCATGTAATAAACGGAGGATCAGGGTACACTTCTCCCCCAACAGTCACGATAACGGGAGGGGGTGGTTCGGGCGCTACTGCTGTAGCAGAAATAATGATGGCTAGCTACACCCAGAACCGCGCTACTGTTCACCTCCATGGCACTGATACCGTCTGGATCAGCGATGGCACGCCACACCAGTGGATCACGCCCGCTGCAGAAAACACCCCTTACCCCCAGGGCGTCAGCGTTGTTTCAGTTCCTGACATGGGAGATGTTGATCCAGGCTTACCCGATGACGGCGTGATGACTTTCTACTACACCAACCAGCACAGCGCCCGGTTGATGTTCTATCACGACCATTCCTACGGCATCACCCGACTGAACGTCTACGCCGGCGAGGCCGCAGCCTACCTGGTCACTGACCAGGTCGAGCAGGACCTGATCAATGGTACTAACAACACCGGCGTTAACCCCGATCTGCTTCAGGTTCTTCCAAGCATCGGCATTCCCCTGGTCATCCAGGACAAGACATGGGTCGATAACATTACCATCCTTAAATCCGATCCCACCTGGGCATGGGGCACTGGTGCCATAGACCCGCTCACGGGATACCCGACGCCTGTAACCGGCGACCTGTGGTATCCTCACGTCTACGTACCGGCCCAGAACCCCTACGACCCGAGTGGAGCAAACCCCTTCGGCCGCTGGCACTATGCCGCCTGGTTCTGGCCGCCAGCCACTAACCTTGAGTATCCGCCAGTTCCAAATCCCTACTGTCTTCCATACCCGCCGGGGCAGGTGCCAGGCTTCGAAGGTAATATGAATGTCTGGGACAATAGCGACGCGCCCTGGGAAGCGCCGTTTATCCCCGGCACACCCAATCCGTCTTCACCCGGTGAGGCCTTCATGGACACTCCCACTGTCAACGGTGTGGCTTATCCCTACCTCGAGGTTGAGCCGCAGACCTACCGCTTCCGCATCCTGAACGCGGCCGATGACCGCTTCTTCAACCTTCAGTGGTATATAGCAGACGGATCCGTGGTTACGTCAGACGGCAGGTTCAACACCGAGGTCAGGATGGTAACAGCGCCCGATGGCAGGGAGGGTGGCATACCTGACCCGGCCATGAAGGGGCCCGACTGGATTCAAATCGGAACCGAGGGTGGCTTCCTGCCGAAACCTGTGGTAGTACCGAGCCAGCCGGTCACCTGGAACGGTGACCCAACACTCTTCAACTTCGGAAACGTTGACCAGCACTCGCTGCTTTTAGGTACCGCAGAGCGGGCAGACGTCATTGTTGACTTCTCCCACTACGCCGGCAAGACCCTAATTCTCTACAATGACGCTCCGACGGCATTTCCAGCCAATGTCCCGCAGTATGACTATTACACTGGCTGTCCGAATCGGATGGACATCGGTGGGGCGCCTTCTACTCAGGCGGGCTACGGCCCCAATGTCCGCACCGTTATGCAGGTGCGGGTAGGTGGCACAGCGGCCGGCCTTGAAGTTGGGAGCATCAACCTTACCGCTGGTGGCTCCGGCTATACCAACCCCACCGTTACTATCGTTCCCGCTACCGGTGATGTTACCGGCACGGGCGCTACCGCCGTTGCGATCGGTGCAGTTGATGGCATGTCGCTTAACGCCCTAGGGTCCAATTATACTGCTCCCACTGTAACCAGTGACGCACCATCAATTGGCACGCAGGCTACGGCTACAGCCACGGTAACAAGCGGTTTCATCACCGGCGTCATCCTGACGGACCCGGGCTCCAACTATACCGCTGCCCCGTTCGCCAACATCAGTGATGCTACGGGGGCTGGTGCTTCAGCCAAGGCAACCTTGACCATCACCGGTATCACGCTTACCGCCGCAGGTGCCAACTACACTGTGACGCCCATCGTTGTCATTTCGGACCCTAGCGGCACAGGTGCAGGCGCTACCGCCGTGGCCTACCTGGTTGCTTCTGGCCCCGTATCTCCACCCTATGACCTCCCTGCGCTGGAAGCAATGTTTGCCAAGGGACCCGATCCGGCAAAGAGAGGTGTTTTCGAGATATCTCAGGATCCCATCATCATACCTTCGGCCGAGTACAACTCAGCCTACAACGCTGATTTCCCGTCCGACCCCTTCATACGACAATACCAGAACTCCCATACCTTCACTTCGATTAATGGCACAGAGTATACAATCCCGATAGAACCGAAGGCTTTGCAGGACGAGATGGGCGAAGTCTTTGGTGAGTACGGACGCATGGAGGTCATGCTTGGCTTGGAGTTGCCATTCACCGCCGCTGGCGCCCAGAACTTCATCATGTACGGCTATGCATCACCGCCTGTCGAAATCATCAAGGGCGTGTATGCAAGTCAGATTGGCGTGACTGAAGATGGGACACAAATATGGAGGATAACCCATAATGGCGTGGACAGCCACACCATTCATGTCCACCTCTACAATGCACAGCTCATCAACCGCGTTGCCTGGGACGGTTTCATCTATCCGCCCGACCCCAATGAACTGGGCTGGAAGGAGACCTTCAGGGTGAACCCGCTGGAGCATACCATCATCGCCCTCAGGGCAGTCGTTCCGGAAGGACTTCCATTTGACGTGCCCAATAGCAACCGCCTTATTGACGTGACGATGCCTGATGGTATGTTGCTAAAGGATACCACAGGGGCTGATGCTCTTGGCTTGCCTCCATTGGCCTGGGCTCCAAACGGTGACCCTATTGACCTCTATAACCACCACGTCAACTTTGGCTGGGAGTATGTCTACCATTGCCACATCCTGGCCCACGAAGAAATGGACATGATGCACGCAGTGGTTATTGCGGTTCCTCCAAAGACGCCTTCCAACCTCGTAGTTACTCGACAGGGTGCCAAGGCGCGCCTGACTTGGACGGATGTCGCCGGCGAGACGGGCTACACCATTCAGAGGGCAACAGATGCCGGCTTTACGACAAACCTAGTGACCTACACGGTTGGAGCCAACATCAACACATTCCAGGATCCCAATGCCCTGAAGAATAAAACCATATATTACTACAGGGTGTTTGCCTTCAACACGGTCGGTGATACCTGGGATTACTCGGATCCTAACCTGAATGAACTGATCCCGGGTGTACCAGCCTTCCCCACTATGACGGTCAATTCCGCGTTCTCCAATATAGTAATGGTTACTACGTAGTGGAAAGTGCTGCTGCAAGATGGGGGAGGGGGCTTCAGCCCCCTCCCCCATTCTTTAGATAAAGGAGGGGAATTACAGTGAGAAAAGTGGTTGGGCTCATTACTATTGTCCTTGCCCTTCTCTTTGTCTCCTGAAGAGCTGGCGGGGTGATTCCGCCTCCGTCGACTAACACGATTGCTCCGTCTTCGCCCCCTCAGTCTACAACTCCACTGGCAACCATCCCACCGTTATTACCTTCAACCGCTAAATTCGATTTCGATACTGGCTCACCCGTTCCGTCCGTCCATCGAAATACGCCTCTTGATCAAACATTAAGTGGCGTGACAGCGTAGTTCATTTCGGTTTCCGACCCAGCGGCCTTTCCCATGTAGAATCACGACTCTCCGTTCATGACCCGTTCAGAGCTCTCAGGTAATTAGTTGTATTAGAACAGACTTTCAAGAACTAAACCGGAAACAACTTTCACTCAGGGTGTCACAGGTTCGAATCCTGTACGGCTCACTCTCTGTTTCTTCTTTCTTCTGCTAACATCAGTTTCTCTAATTTCAGTGTGCCGACCGACGTCCAATGAACAATCAAATATCTGTACCACGGCTTCCTGAGACCCTGACAAAACGTGACTGTATGAATCAGGCTTCGTAGGACTGGGATTTATTTCCCGCCATAAAGAGGCGGCATATAAAATGCCGAAATTTGAACAGAAAATCAGAATTAAACAGCCTGAAAACTCGTCATCCGAGATACCCTATCAACTCGCGGCTGTGACTTGGATGGCGCAGCTTAGCCAGTGCTTCTTTTTCAATCTGGCGTATTCGCTCCCTGCTGAGACCTAACTCTGTGCCAACCTCTGCTAGGGTTCGACTGTACTCATTGCCCAGCCCAAACCTCAACTCAATGATGCGTCTTTCTCGGGGTGTCAGCGACCCTAATGTTTTGCTCAATTCTTCCCTGAGCAGGCTTGCAGCGGACTGCTCCTCAGGCTGCAGGCTCGCCTGATCCGCGATGAAATCACCAAGTTGGCTTCCCTCTTCTCCTACGGGTGTCTCAAAAGAAACAGACCCACCAGAACTCAGCTTAAGCAGCGATTCCATCTTTTTGGACGGCAGTCCCGTCTCAGAAGCTAGTTCCTTCTCAATCGGTTGGCGGCCGAGCTTCTGAGCTAAGTTCTTTCTTGTCCGTGCTAGCTTCGTCAGATCGTCAATCACGTGTCCCGGCAGGCGCACAATGTGTGACTGGTCATCAACTGCCCTGTTGATTGCCTGCCAGATCCAGGGAATAGCGTAGGTACTGAACCTATAGCCTCTGCGATGGTCGAATTTCTGCACTGCCCGCATCAAGCCGATATTACCTTCCTGGATAAGGTCAGATAGAGGCACGCCCCAACTAATATGTCTCTTGGCCACGCTTACCACCAGGCGCAAATTGGCTTTAATCATGTGGTTGGTTGCCTGGCGTGCCTTTTCTCTTATTTGCTCAAAGTGCTTGACAATTTCTGGGCGATGCGCCTCCAGTTTGTCATGGAATTCCGGCGACTGCAACACTTTCCCAAATTCGGCCAGGGAACTTTTCCGGCCTGCCTCTTCCATGATATGCCAGGGTATCAGCCGGCTGTCCAGCGACAATTCAACCACGCTATCCTCGATTCTAGTTTGGCTTGCCCCGGTGATTTTAGCTATAGCGCTGGACAGATGCTGATCGATATTGCCATCCATTGCGCGACGTAGATCTGGGGGTGATACCTTCTCTGCTATGCTTCCATGCGAAGGGAGTTTAAGATACTGGTAAAGGGCTTCAAAAGGCAAACGCGCCCGACTGAGTCGCTCCGCTAAAGCTAACAATAGGTCTATTGCCGACGGCTGAGCGCCATGCTCGGCAATCCAGTCTTTCTCAAGTCGGACAAGATGCTTCCCATCCTCTATCTGACTGGCCAGTATTCTTGTCTCCTCGGCATTGAGAAGGGGAGTTTGCCCCACTTCATCTAAGTATAAATTCAACAAATCCTCACCAAGTTCAAGCTCCCGCTTTCGAGGAGTAATCTCAAGCTCAGATAATTCCTCTTCCTGGCCACTCTCCTCACCAGCCAGATGCAATTCCTCATCCTCGGAAGATACCTGTTCTCTATCTTTGACGTTTCTTAAAACCGTTATCATCTTCAGCCTCCTTTATACTCTTCGCTCGGGCAACTGCATCTTTCACGCAAAATCATTATAGGCAAGGAGGCAATCCCAGTATGCGACTTTTGTCTCATACAGACATGGCGATGGTATAGGGAAACACGGGACATTAAAAGATTAGCTAGGAAAGCGGGTGAAAATATTGTATAAGAGGTCTTAGTTGGTCTCTAGGGCTCTTGGATAATTATCTCAAAAGGGCAACTTATGGCCCCGGTGGGACAAACGGCTTCGCAGTCTGTACACCAGTCGCACTCCACTGTTTCAATAATGGTAATAATATTGTTAACTATCGCCAGAGCATTGCAGTGGCACACGCCAACGCATAACCCACACTCGTCGCACTTCCTGGTGTCTATAATCGGCATTTCAGCCACGTTTTTCAGTCTCCATGTTGATTATCTTAAAAGTAAAGATGCCATCTGTCTGTGATTTTTGTCTCAAGAAGGAACCTCCATTATCTTCTGGAGAGCTTCTTTATCTGTAATTACTATGCGATGGCGATCCAACTTGATCGCCCCTTCCTCCTCTAATGCTTTCAGCGACCTACCCACTACCTCCCGAGCAGTACCTGCCATAGCTGCCATTTCTTGCTGTGTGAGCCGTGGCCCGCGGCCCATTTCACCTCCGATGTGCTCAAAGAGTATCTTGGCTACCCTGCTGATGACACGCCTGAAAGACAGATCCTCAACCAGCGACAGGAGCTGACGCACTCGCCTTGCCAGCACCTTAATTACATTCAATGCTATATGTGGATGGTCCCGGAGGATAGTTTTCATATCCTGCTTCTTTATCCCGTAAAGAAGAACAGGTCCCATAGTCCGAGCACTGGCGGGACTTGGACCACCATCAAAGATAGGGACATCATTAAAGGACTCCCCGGGGCGCACAATGCTCAAGATTTGCTCCTTTCCTTCGGCCGAGGTCTTGAACACTTTCACCGCCCCCGAAGCGACAAAATACAGATTCTCAGCCGATTCACCCTCCAGCAAGACCATTTCTGCTCTGCCAGCAGTTTTCTCAAAGACGAGCTTTCTGATTGACTCAAGCTCAGCAAGGCTAAGCTCGGAAAAGTATAGAATGCTCTTCAAAAACTCCAACTCAACAGCCATACTTCACATCCCCACGGGGTAGCAAAATCTGCTTGATTATACACCTATTTCTAAGGCTCCATCACGCCAGTGACTTCTACGCTCAAGGACATGCCTTTTGTATCTTTTAAGTAAACTTAATAAATGATATAATTACACAAGACGGCGTGGAAGTGAAGAGGCTATTCTTTCTAGTCATCTTTGCAATCCTACTGGCAGGTATTGATTATCCTTCATGAATTCTCATAAGATGTATCAAATAGAATTAGGAGGATGGGATGGGGAAGAATAAGCTGGCAGCAATCATCGTAGGTTGTACTATAGTTATTATCGTGGTGATAGCCCTAATAATATCCCACCCATGGCGACCACCAATATCACCACTACTGTACTCGCTTAGCGTAGATGTCAGCCCCTCAGGAGCAGGTTCAGTCTCTCTCGCCCCTTCGGGTGGCACCTATGGACCTGGTGTACAAGTAACATTGACAGCCAGTCCAGCTCGTGGTTATCACTTTGTTTCGTGGTCTGGGGATATCTCCGGCACAAACCTCACAACTACTATAGCTATGGATGATTCAAATAAGAATGTGATTGCTACTTTTGAACGTTTTGAACAAAGATTATCTAGAGTTAGTAACGTAATACTCTCTAACGGGTCCTATACTACTCTCCCTTCAAATGGAATATACCTACAAGCAGGCCAGCTAGTGACTCTATCCTGGTCGGCTGATGGTCATCTAGACATCTACCTCTTTACTGAAACCCAGTTCGATAACTTCAAACCATATTTGATTCCGTCTATATATGAGAATCATTTCTCAGGTAAGGGTGCAACTTTCAGCACATATGTCACCAATAATGACACGTACTATGTAGTAATCGCCCATCTACCTTTATCTTCCCAGTCCACAATAAAACTCTATCAAGCTACCCTTACGTCGCAATAACCTAACTGCCTAAGTAGTATTGCAACTATACCCTCCTAATTGCTCCACCTATTCCGTACCTAAGTTTTGTAGGTTTGCATAGACCGCTGTATACAAGGATATAGCTTCTCAGTAGACCAATATCCTTTTCTGGTAGCAAAGTAAAATAGACTAGATTTGCTAACATTCTTGCTAACGAACTTTTCACCACCATAAAAAACCGAGAGACGGTTAAATCTCTCGGCTCGTTGTTAGCGGTGCTACAACTATTTATGCTTCGGAGTATTCTCACCAACGACCAAATCTTCTCTTGTTTTCCCTGTGCATTGCATCGTGTTTCTTCTGATTCGGCAATGCCCGTAAGTTTTCACGCCTATTGTCTGTTTTGTCTCTGTTCTTATGATGGACTACAGTCCCTGGGCTGAGCTTGTGACCAAAGACTTTTTCCAGTACCCACCGATGCACTGGCTTACCAGAATTACGGAATCTGAGATATCCCCTTTTATCCTCATACACCTTTGACTTTCTCATCGCTGAATATATCCTATAACATAGGGGATTTCATTAGCAATAGCCCTTTGGTACTAAACAGCAGCACCTGAAGCTAAATCGCCAATAAAAAGGTATCAGGAATTACTTCTTTTCACGCCCAGGGACATACCTTTTTGTATCTTTTAATCAAAGCCGTGCCAGGTGCTCACACTATCCAGTGGTTCCCTTTCGGAGCGGAACTGATTGACAGGGTCATCCCAGTCAGGGTAGCCAACAGATATACCCAGCACTATGACCTTGGAATCCGGTATTCCCAACACCTTCCTCAACGCATCAGGATACACGACAGCTTGTATTTGAGGAATAGTTCCCAGCCCATACCTGGTAGCCAGCAGCATGATGTTCTCAGCCACCAAACCACAATCAAATACAGGCCAGATATTTAACCCGTCGCCCTGCTGGTAGAAAGAGCGGTCAATATAGATGTAGATGACGCAAGGAGCTTCAAACAGTCTTAAGCCCTGCAAGAGCCACCTCCCCCTCTTCTCTTTATCCTCCCTGCTTATTCCCTTTAGCTCGAGAACTTTGCTGCCTAAAGCGCGGTAACGAGTATCATAGGGCTGGGGAAATCCTCGAGGACGAGGGATGTCTGTGTCTGCATCGTGCCCCTCTGTTGCCTTTTTAACGAAGGCTTGTCTTATTTCCTCCAGCTTCTTCCCGGTCACTATGGCGAATTCCCAGGGCTGAGTATTCCCCCAGGATGGAGCTCGCAAAGCCAGTTCCATTATCTCCCTCAGAATTTCTTTGGGCACAGGGTCGGATTTGAAAGCCCGAATGCTCTTCCTCTGATTGATAACTTCAACAATGTCCATGTCTTGGCTTTCCTCCTTGTCTTTTCTCATTAGCTAAGAGTCGATATCTTGGCCCACAATCCGGCAACTTTCACAGTTCGCCGCTTGCAGCACCAACAATAGTTCCATTGCCAACTACCCTGTTTCACCTCTCCCACGCACCTTCACCGATAAGGGGCACGAAATAGCAGCCTCCTAAGTTCTCTATCCTGTTTCCTTTCCTCAGCCTGGTAACCCTGAGCAAGTCTTGCTGCCATCGGGAACCCACCGGGATTACCAATCGCCCGTCCCAGGCTAGTTGCTCCAAGAGAACCTGGGGTACGCCGGGGGCACCGGCAGAAACTATAATAGCATCGTAAGGTGCTCCCTCTGGCCAACCCAGAGTCTTGTCAGCAATGTGAACCTCGATGTTGGAATAACGGAGAGTATCCAGAACTTGTCTGGCTGATTCCGCCAATTCAGGTATGCACTCCACGGTAACTACTCTTTGAGCTAATTCAGCCAGTATCGCTGCTTCATAGCCGCTTCCCGTACCCAGCTCCAGTATCTTCTCATCCCCCTTGAGCTCCAAGGCTTGCACCATCAGCGCCACAATAAACGGCTGGGAGATGGTTTGGCCAAAGCCAATGTCTAAGGGTCTGTCATCATAGGCAGTATGATACTGCTCTGGCGACACAAAAGCCTCACGCGGAACACGCCTCATGGCTTCGGTCACACGCTTGTCGGCGATTTCGTGGTCGAGATAGTCAAGTAAATTTTCTCTGGCCCGCTCTAAGTCCTCCACAGTTCACCACCGGGGAATGTCAACGTTAGCCAAGAATGAAAGACAGGATTACGAGGACCAGAATGATGGAGCCGGCAATGATGCCAATGCGCTTGATTTCTGGCACAACATATTGATAACGGCTGGCGAAATCTTGAGTCTTTGAAGATACTCGCGGTGCCGGTTTTATCTCAGCAGATAGCGGCCCCGGTTGTTGCGAACGCCCCTCCTGTACCGCCTTCGCCACCGCAGCTCGATGTCTGGCTTTAGCACGTCGTGATTTCTTCGGCATTATCCTCTCCTTGGCGCAGGTTGCTTATATATTCTTGTACTGGAAATATACGCATGGCCCAAAAGGCGCTGGAGTTGACTCAGCTCGACGCCATTTTGCAGCTTACGTCTAGCAAAGCTATGGCGCAAAGTCTGCGGTGTAACGCCGCCACCTAACCCTGCTCTCGAGGCATAACCCTTGATAATCTGCCAGAAACCTTGCCGGGTCAACCTCTTACCGCGCCGGTTAAGAAATAGGGCTTGCTCACTTTCGTCATACAATAAGTCAAGTCTATCGCTTCTAAGGAAATTCCCTAGAATCAGGCCCAGGCGATGGTCAAAAGGAACTTGTCTCTTGGAATCAATGCGCACACAGGTTCGCTCCAAATCAATGTTTTCAACGTTCAATGACACTAGTTCACTTATCCGCAAACCAGTAGCATAAAGTAATTCCAGCATCACTGCATCTCTTTTCGCTTCCGGAGTGGATAGTTTCGCTGGCTCGGCGAGCAACTTCTGGTACTCGGGGGGAGACAGGAATTTAAGGGCACGCTTCCTAACTTGAGGTGAGGGCAAATTCTGTGCCGGATTTTCTCTCATTCTGCCCGAATCAACCATGAATCTGAAGAATGATTTGGCTGATGCGACTTTGCGAGCAGTTGTGGCCACAGAGTACCTCTTCTCCCTGAGCTTCAGCAAGTAGCTCTTCAAAAGCCCATCATAGGATGTGATTATGCCTTTCGCCTGCTCGGCCGTAATAAAGGCTGCCATCTGAGACAAATCATTCCGATATGCAGCCAGAGTATTCTGAGAATAGCCTTTGCCCCTGGTCAAATGTTGAAGGAAGGCCTCGATATCCCGCTTCACGACGCCTATTGTAACATAATGCGAGTTGTTTTGCCTCCATACGAGCCGCTTGCTACAATAGATTTGCCGTGAAATCAGACCAGTCAAATCCACTCGCGAAAATGCGGCTATTCTCGCGCGAACCCCATCAATGTAGAAACGAATCGACCGAGGGTCTCCAAGAAGCCGGGGAATATTTTGACGCTGAACTGAGAGCTTTGCCTGCCCAGCCCGGAGTATATCTGTTTAAGGACAAAGAAGGCAAGGTTATCTACGTTGGCAAGGCTGCCAACTTAAGAAGCCGGGTAAGGAGTTACTTTGGCAATCCTTCTAACCTGCCACCTAAGATCCAGCGACTAGTGCCAACAATACAGGATCTCGAGTTCGTAATCACCAATTCCGAACAAGAGGCACTTATCCTGGAATGCGACACGATAAAAAGATATGCTCCCAAGTTCAATGCCAGCCTCAAAGACAACAAGACTTTCCCTTACCTCAAGATAGACATAGGGGAAGATTGGCCAGGCGTCTACATCACCCGCCGGATGCTGAAGGACGGAGCCAGGTATTTTGGGCCCTTCGCCAGTGCTGGTTCGGTGCGCAAGACTCTGAGGTTGATAAAGAAAATCTTTCCTTATCGCAGTTGCAGTAAGCGCATCGATGGCAAGGATAAGCGGCCCTGTCTCGATTACCACATTCACCAGTGCCTTGGACCGTGCGTTGGGGCAGTAGACAAGAAGGAGTATCGTGAAGTAGTCAACCAGGTTATCTTATTCTTACAGGGTAAGCAGGAACTTATTCTCCGGGAATTGAATGCCAGGATGAAGGCTGCGTCGCAGCAACTTCAATTTGAGAAGGCAGCCTTGCTACGCGACCAGATCGACGCCATAGAAAAAGTGATAGAGGGGCAAAGGATTGCTGTGACACTACGGGGGGAAAAAGACATCATCGGCCTGGCACAGAATGAAACACTGGCCTACGTCGAACTCTTCTTCATTCGCAATGACAAACTCATCGGCCAGGACCATTTCATTATGGAAGGCACCCAGGACGATTCCCCCGGGCAAATAATGACCAGTTTTGTTAAGCAATACTATGCCTCAGCCTCATATATCCCATCGCTGATACTGCTGCAGCACCCTGTGGATGAGCCGACAATACTTTCGGAATGGCTTGCACAGCAACGAGGGGGCAAGGTGGAGCTTAGAGTGCCGCAGAGGGGAGCCAAGAAGAAGCTGGTGGACACAGTAGCCGAAAACGCTGCCAGAGGTCTGGAACTGGCGCAGGCCAGAGAGATGAAAACAGAGGTCATAAGCTCCGGGCTACAGGAGCTAAAAAACAGGCTGTGTCTCCCCAAAATGCCACATAGAATAGAGTGTTACGATGTCTCCAATATTCAAGGCGCGCTGGCTGTGGGCAGCATGATTGTCCTGGAAAAGGGCTGGCCGAAACCGGCGCATTATCGCCGCTTCCGCATCAAGACCGTAGCTGGCGCCGATGATTATGCCATGATTCAGGAGACCTTGAGGCGCAGGTTTAAACGGGGCCTGACAGGTGAAGGTGCTTGGGGAATCATCCCCGACCTTGTCCTCATCGACGGCGGCAGGGGACAGCTCAATGCCGCCCTGGAGGTGAGGCAGGAACTGGCGCTGGACTCGATCCCCATGGCCAGCCTGGCCAAGGAAAACGAGGAGGTATTCATCCCTGGCGACCCTCGGCCGGTCCGTATAGCTAAAGATTCTCCGGCCCTCCACATCCTGCAGAGGGCCCGGGACGAAGCCCATCGTTTCGCCATAGGCTACCACCGGAAGTTGCGCCGCAAAGAAGTCATTGTCTCTGTTCTGGATGAGATTCCCGGCATCGGGTCAGAGCGAAAAAAGGCTTTGCTAAAGAAGTTTGGCTCGATTCAAGCTATAAAAGAGGCTTCATTAGAGGAACTCAGCCAGACCAAAGGGATAACATCAGCCTTGGCGAAGAGAGTCAAGGAGTTCTTAGGAGACTCCTCAGCGTCATAGCGTTCTTGACCGCAGATGCCTCGGCATCATTATTGAAGTAAATGTAGCTGGCTTCAATGTTTTGACTCATCCGGGCAATTCTCTCTGCCCATCGGGAAAGCTCTGCGTCGGAGTAGCAGCTGGAATATAGACCTTTGCTGCCATGTTCGTTCACCCTTCATTCTCAGCAAGCCTGTTACCATATTATCATCCTGGTCGAGTGTCCAGTATGATGGAAGAGATTGCTTCAGTTGGCTTCGCCAGCCTCGCAATGGCCAGAGAAAAGTGCCCCACAATCACAATGGCGAAAGTTGCTCAATCCTCCAATAGAGTCTCAAGCTATCCTCAGACTTCACTGACCCCCAGTCCGGGCAAACCGGATTACTCCGGGGGAATAATGGCTCATTTGTACTAGGCTTGATTGGTGTTGCGGTGATGAGAGTCTCTCGAGAGGACTCTCCGTGGGTTGTTGTCAATTGGCCGAGGACAAGCCTCGTCCTACAAAAGTACGATTACTAACCGGTGATTGGAGATGAAGCGAACGGGTCATACACTATATCCGATTAGTTTTGTACGAAGTTACATATGCGTCTAAGAATAAACGGCCGAATCTGCTTTGGTGCCTCTGCTTGGCTGGCAAATCCAAGAAAATTCCCCCAAAAGTACTGAAGAGAGCGAGGGATTCTCCCTTTCTTGGCGACTATATATGTAACAGAGGTAATAGACCATTCGTATGGTAATAGGCTGTTAGTCCGGCCAGGAGGATAGATATGGAAATGAAATGGAACTGCTGAAGTCTGGCAGACAGTTGGCACAAATAGGAACACTCTATTGCACTTAATCAGACACTTACAGGAATTTAGAGAGGTGAGAAATGAAGACAATGATTAGCCTGAGAAAACACCGCTACGTGGCAAGAATTAGCATTCTTCTGGTTACGTTAGCCTTTATTGGCGGGACTGTAGGCTGCGGTCAGTATACCGCTCCTGTTCCTTACACCCTCGCTATCGCCAGTACCGCTGGAGGGTTGGTAAACGCCCCTGGAGGGGGGAATCATACCTATAATAACGGAACGGTGGTCGACCTGACGGCGACTCCCACCAACGGCTACCTATTTGCCGCCTGGACTGGTGACGTAGACACGATTGATAATGTCAGCGCCGCCACCACTACCATCACGATGGACGGCAATTGCTCCATAACAGCCAACTTTGTCAAGCGATATGGCCTCGCCGCAGGCGAGAGGCACACAGTGGGGCTTAAGACCAGCGGCACCCTGGTCGCCATGGGAGATATCCTCTACGGGCAGTGTGATGTCAGCGGCTGGACGCATGTTCTCCAGGTCGCCGCCGGCAAATATCACACAGTGGGGCTTGAATCCGATGTAACTGTGGTCGCCACTGGAATGAACTGGGACGGGCAGTGTAATGTCGGCAGCTGGACGGATATCATCCAGGTCGCCGCAGGTGGCTTGTACACAGTGGGGCTGAAGTCCGGCGGCAGCGTGGTCGCGGTTGGAGATAACACCTCCGGGCAGTGCGACGTCGGCAACTGGACGCGCATACTCCAGGTCGCGGCAGGCAAGGGCCACACGGCGGCGCTAAAGCTAGACGACACTGTGGTCGCCGTGGGAGACAACACCTCCGGGCAGTGTGATGTCGGCAACTGGACGGGCATCATGCAGGTCGCGGCAGGCGGTGGTCACACGGTGGGGCTTAAGATCGACGGCAGCGTGGTCGCGGTTGGAGATAACACCTCCGGGCAGTGCGATGTCGGTGGTTGGGCGAACATCACTCAGGTCGCCGCAGGCGGCTTGTACACAGTGGGGCTGAAGTCCGACGGCACGGTGGTTGCTGTGGGATCCAATGCCCTCGGGCAGTGTAATGTTCTTGGCTGGACAGATATTGTCTATGTCGCTGCAGGCAGCTTCCACACGGTGGGGCTTAAGTCCAACGGCACTGTGGTCGCCGCGGGATGGAACCTGTATGGTCAGTGCGAAGTCGGCGGCTGGGACCTAGGCTGAAGTTCTCCCACCCTTGACAGAAGGCTCTGACCGTCTGGCAAATAGTCGTCTATCTCCAGAATCGAGACGGTCAGAGCCAGGTATCTGAATATCAAAAAGGGGCCGCGTCCTTCGCATTGGGCGACGGACTAGCCTCTACAGAAGAGACCACGCCCGGCAATACCTGTGATTGCATCAGAGCAGGTATTGACTTAGGCCTCCAATACGTCCACAATAGGCACCCGTGGATATACTCCTGATGCCCATCTTCGCCCTTCTGGGTCTGGCGGTAGGCAGTTTTCTTAATGTATGCATCGACCGTCTGCCTCAGAACAAGTCCATCGTGTTTCCACCCTCTCACTGCGAAGCCTGCCAGCACAAGCTAGCCGCTAAAGACCTTGTCCCCGTATTCAGCTACCTCAGACTTCGTGGCCGCTGCCGGTACTGTCAGGCTACAGTACCCCGCAGGTTAGTCTGGGTGGAACTTGCCACCGCCGTGATATTCGCTCTCCTGTGCCGGCATTACGGCCTAAGCCCGGAGCTGGGAGTCATGATCTTCTATGCCTGTCTATTCATTATCATTTTCGTTATCGACCTGGAGCAAGGGCTTATCCTGAACAAGGTGATTTACCCCACCATGGTTGTCGCTTTGCTTCTGGCCTTATATCCCTGGCCCTGGTTTAACGAGTCGATGGGCATGCGAGTTGCCTACTCTGCTCTGGGCGGAGGCATCGGCTTCGTCATATTCCTTCTGATTGCCATTGTCTCTCGTGGCGGAATGGGCTGGGGAGATGTCAAGCTCGCTGCTTTGATTGGCCTGGCTACCGGCTTTCCCCAGGTTATCCTCGCCGTCATCATGGGAGCGATCCTCGGCGGCATAGTGGCCGTGGCTCTGATGATAGCCAAAAAGAGAAAACGCCGCGAGGCGATTCCCTTTGGCCCTTTTCTGGCTGTAGCCGCTATGGTGACTCTGCTCTGGGGAAGCAACATACTGAGCTGGTATATGGGGCTCATGCAGTAGGGTGAAATGTAACTGCCTGATAAATCAGCACTCGCAATGACAGGTCACCCTGGAAAATACATTCATAACCCCATTCATCCCCCTTACCTTAAGGGGGATATTTGAACCATCCTCAACAGGCGACTCTGAAGTCGAGAAGCTTTGTCTTAAGGCAAGACGGCGAGGTTTCTCGAAGCTGCCCCTCTTAAGATAACAGGGGCAAGGGGAGTTATGAAAGTAACCGAGGGCAGGTTCACCTTCTTCTGAACAGGGCAAAGAAACGATCTTGATATTCCGAAAACAGACCCCACCGGTTTAACTCAATCACCAGCTCCGGAGCTCGGGAAAGGTTACGACTTGCCTGTTCGAAAAGCTCTTCAATGTAATCCCGGGCACCTTGGGGCACGCCACTGGCATCTATGTCCAAAAAGCCCCTGTGACTAAATTCCGCTACATTAGTGCGAACCGACTTGGTAGTTAGCTCATAAATGAACATGAGCAAGGATACATCCCACACTTCCTCCACTCCCCTGATTATGGTGCTCAAGGGGTTATGCTCCTCCTCTATTTGCGAGCTGAGTTTGCTTATCACCTGCTTGATGGGCTCGGAGACAACGTTCATCCCCTTGGGTTCGTTCTTATATCGGTAAAGAATACCCGATTCGTAAGGACGCTCCCGGGCCATCATCGCCATGTATCTTCTTGCTTGTTCGCTAAAACCTTCTACGTTGACCAGGTAGGCAGGAGTAACAATTTTGGGCCTTTCCGCAATTACCTTCCCGTCCCGCACCACGCTGACATTTCCCACCAGTTCAGTGACCACGTAATAATCAATAACAGAACTGCCAAAAGTGGCCAGGCTTCGTTGCGGCGCTCTGACTAATTCAGTGTTCTCCATGGCATATTTAATCCTGTCATCGGTTTCCATAGTAAACCCAACTCAACCTGTTATTCTGAGTCCTTCACTCCTCGTCACTTGCTAAATAAACATCTTGACCGTATAGAAGTTGCGCTTCACCTTATCCTTGCCGGCGATTATGCTGCCCATGTCAGTGCTATGACCGGGGACAACGTATTCCACATCAAGCTGCGATAGCTCGTCAATGCTCTTTCTTAGCAAGGAAGGGCTGCCACCGGGGAAGTCAGTCCGGCCTATGCTGCCAGCAAAGACCACATCACCGGTGACCAGTATCTTGTCTTCCTCCAGATAAAGGGAGATAGAACCGGGAGAATGCCCCGGGGTAAGGAAAACCTTGGCCGCGACTTTGTTATCTTTGGCGCCCAGGGACAGGTCGCCCTCTTTGAGATAGAAGAAGGGGGTAACCTCCGGCACCTTACCGCCAAATGCTTGAAAGAACATCTTCCCCATCGTGCGATAAAATTCGTCCTCCTCACGGGATAAAGTGAACAGAGCACCGCTTTTTCTTACCACCAAATCGGTGGCTTCAATATGGTCAGGATGGCTATGAGTGCCAATCACCAGACCAATATCTTCCATCTTGAAGCCATCCTTCTCCACAGCCTGGCTAAGGGAATCAAAACAGGGTTCGGCAAGCTCATTTCTAACATGCCCGGGGTCCACCAACACGTGAGGATGCTCTCCTCTCAGGACCGATGCCCATAGAATGGTATTGCAGTTGTTTCCCCGGCCTTGCCAGACATAACAATAGAAATAGTCCGCTAGCTTCATAGATTTATGATAAATCATAGCTTGAACCTCGTTAATATTATAGGCTAAAATGCACTGCCAGTGTTAATTACTACTACCATGTCATTGCGAAGCACGGCAGTGTTGAAGCAATCTTCAAGAACAGAGAGCTTAGCTTGCTTCGCCTCGAGAGGTCGGGGCTGGCAACGACGTAACGAAAAGGACTCGTATGGGTGAGCTAAAGAGTGCCTGGGAAATCGCTCAAGAGAGAGCAAAGAGATTGGGCGGGCTGTCAGCCGAGGAAAAGGAAGAGCAGGAAAGACAAAGGTATCGCCAGATCGGTCAGGCGCTGGCACAAAAGTGGCTGGATAGTTCTCAAAGACTGGATGTGACTGCGGAGCTCAGCAAACACGAGGAAAAGGAAA
>JALHUO010000065.1 GCA_022866545.1 Dehalococcoidia bacterium
TGTACAGCAATATTGACATTCGCTACGTTAGAGAAGATAAGAAGGCTTATCGAGTCATAGAAGGTGATTTTGTCTCCATGGAGGAAGGGACAGGCATTGTACATATAGCGCCGGCCTATGGGGAGATAGACTTTGAAGTAGGCGAGAAGGAGGGTTTACCCCTCGTTCATACGGTGGAGTTGAATGGGATGGTAACGACTAATCTGGTGACAGGTTTTACTCCTAAGGCGCGCGAATGCGTTCAAAAGAGTGAAGGCCCTGTGGTTTTTGGACCAGCACGAAGGAAAGTGGATTTACCTGGTGCAGGCAAGTTTGTCAAAGATGCCGACAAAGACATCCTTGATGACTTAAGGTCCCGTGGGCTGCTCTTCCGCAGCAAGAGAATTACCCACACCTACCCTTTCTGCTGGCGGTGTGAGTCACCTCTCCTCTATTATGCTAAACAAACCTGGTACATCAAAACGACTGCAGTGAAAGACAGGCTTATCTCTGGCAATAGCGAAATAAACTGGTACCCCGACTATATTAAGCATGGTCGTTTTGGCGATTGGTTGGAGAACAACGTTGATTGGGCTTTCTCCAGGGAGAGGTATTGGGGCACCCCGCTCAATGTTTGGCGATGTGAAGTCTGTAGTACCCCCGAGCTTCCCACTTACCAGTGTATTGGCAACTTAGATGAATTAAGGGCGCAGTCAAATCTCAGTGGCTTAACCACGCACTTGGATTTACACCGCCCTTATATGGATGCAATTACCTTCGCCTGTCCCAAATGCGGTGGGAGAATGCAGCGTGTTCCTGAGGTGATCGATTGCTGGTTCGACTCAGGAGCTATGCCCATAGCCCAATGGCATTATCCCTTCGAAAACAAGGGCAAGTTTCAGGAGAATTTTCCCGCTGATTTTATTTGTGAAGCTGTGGATCAGACCAGGGGCTGGTTCTATAGCTTACATGCCATATCTACTCTACTCTTCAATCGTCCCTGTTTCAAGAACGTCATCTGCCTAGGGCATGTCGTTGATGCTGAGGGTGAGAAAATGAGTAAGTCCAAGGGCAACGTAGTAGACCCGTGGACTATCATCAGCAACCATGGCGCAGATGCGTTGAGGTGGTATATGCTGGTTTCCACGCCGGGAGAAGACAGCCATCGGTTCCACTCCAGAATGCTTGAAGAGACGATGCGCAAATCTCTTCTTACTTTGTGGAACACATATTCCTTTTTTGTCCTGTATGCCAAGGTTGATGGCTTTGTCCCTCAGCCTGCGATGGCTGGGAACGTGCAGCGAAAAGATCTCACGGAGCTGGATCGTTGGATCATCTCTGAACTTAATCGACTGGTAGTGAAAGTCACCAACTTCCTGGATAGCTATAATCTCACTTCGGCAACGCGCCGTATTGAGGAATTTCTGGATAATCTATCTAATTGGTACGTCAGAAGAAACCGCCGGCGATTCTGGAAAAGCGAGAGTGATGCTGACAAACTGGCTGCTTATAGCACGCTATATCGATGCTTGGTGACTCTGTCTCAATTGCTGGCTCCCTTCGTGCCATTCATTGCTGAAGAGCTCTATCAGAATCTATGTCGGTCTGTAGATCCTGAAGCCAGAGAGAGTGTTCATCTCAGCGACTTTCCCGTAGCGGATGAGACGGAAATCAACAACTGGCTAAGTAGCGACGTCGAGCTAGCTAGAAAAATATCCAGCTTGGGGCGGGCGGCACGGGCGAAGGCAGGGATCAAGGTGCGCCAGCCCTTGGCTAAGGCTGTAATCAGGGTGGAGACCGGTGAAGAGAAAAAGGCTCTGGAGAAACTAGCTACCGAGGTAATGGAAGAGATAAATGTTAAACAGCTCATCGTATTGAGCGAAGCAAGGGAACGAGAGGGATTTCCTTCAGACATGCCAAATTTTAGCGTAGCTAATGACGCTAGATATTGGGTAGCCATAGGTACTGAACTGAGTCCTGAGCTAGTTGGGGAAGGAGTGAGTAGAGAGCTTGTACGTCACCTTCAGAGTATGCGTCGCAATGCCAAGTTTGACATCACAGACCGCATCATCACCTATTATCAAGCGAAGGAACCACTCATCAGTCAGGTGATGAAAACGTTTGCCAATTACATTAAGCAGGAGACTTTATCTGATGAGCTTGTCGATGGTCTGTCTCCTGATGAGACTTATGGTGAGAAACACCGCATCGCGAATGGCGAGATCTCTTTGGCAGTTAAAAAAAGCAGATCGTAAGCACTAAATACCAAACACTAAACAGTGTCAAAATACA
>JALHUO010000066.1 GCA_022866545.1 Dehalococcoidia bacterium
AAGCTCAAGTATAGCATGGTATACCTTCATCTCCACATACCTTGGCAGTAGCTCACCCAGAACAGCACTGGCGTCAGGTTCGTAAATGTATTCTGCCACTTGGGCTCGAGGTAACACAGCTGGCTCAATGGGAAGCAACACTTCCACTATAGGCCGTTGAATCATGGTGGTGATGAAACGAGGATAAGCCAGATATACCTGGTCAACTTCGCCATTGCTGTAGTCATCCATAACCACCCGTGAAATAGGCAGGGTTTCTAGCAAACTGGGTCGGTCGCCGATTCCCAAGAACTCAGCACGGAGATCCCGGTGGGTAATGCGTGCGAAAGTCCGCCCCTTGCGACCCACAGTAACAAGGGAAACAGGCACAGTTTGCTCTAGAATGAAGCTGGCAACAAGACGATTCTGATTAGCATTTAACCCACCACATAGCCCACGATCAGTAGTCATGTGGATTATAGCGATCTTCCGGACCTCGCGCTTCTGTAGCAGGGGCTGAACTTTACCACCGGCTTGAGCTTCCACAGCAAGGTCGGATACTACCTTGCCTATCTCCTCGGCATAAGGCCGCCCGGCTATCGCTTGCTCCTGAGCTCGCCTCATCTTGGCGGTGGCAATCATCTCCATAGCCTTGCAGATCTTGGCGGTGCCCTGAACACTCCGTATCCGCCGGCGAAGAATTTGGGTACTGACCATTATTCCTCAACTGAATCAAAAGTCAAACACAAAAAATCAAAGGTACAATTCAAAATGCAAAAGTAGTTCATTTTCTTCCTTCTTGAATTTTGCTCTATCATTTTGCATTTTCATTCTTGCTCTTTAATCCTTAATTTAATATGTGGTGCCTTTCTTAAACTCCCCTATCGCTTTCTTCAAAGCTTCCTCAGTCTCAGGCTTTATCTCCTTGTCATCGTTAATCTTTTGTTCCAGTTCGGGATGATTGGTCTCCATGAATCTATGAAAGTTTCCTTCCCAGGCAATAGCTTTGTCTACAGGTACATCGTCAAGATAGCCGTTGGTCACGGCATAAAGAATCATTACTTCCTTCCCTAAGGACATGGGAGAATACTGCGGTTGCTTCAGCACTTCAGTAATACGTCTGCCCCGCTCCAACTGGTCCCTGGTCACCTTATCCAGGTCAGCAGCACCAAACTGGGCAAAAGCTTGAAGCTCACGGAATTGAGCCAGGTCCAGTCGCAATCTCCCAGCCACCTGCCTCATGGCCTTGCGCTGAGCAGAAGCGCCAACCCGGGATACCGACAGTCCCACATTTATCGCGGGACGAATTCCGGCATTGAATAGGTCCGTTTCCAGATAAATCTGCCCGTCCGTAATGGAAATCACATTTGTCGGGATATAGGCTGACATATCCCCGGCTTGAGTCTCAATGATAGGCAAGGCGGTAAGCGAGCCGCCGCCATACTCAGGGGCTAACTTGGCCGCCCTTTCCAAAAGCCGACTATGTAAATAGAAAACATCTCCCGGGTAGGCTTCCCTGCCCGGCGGACGGCGGAGCAGTAGGGAAAGCTGGCGATAAGCCCAGGCATGCTTATAAAGGTCATCATAAACAATCAAGGCATCCTTTCCCTGTTCCATGAACTCTTCACCCATAGCACAGCCAGCATAAGGGGCAAGGTATTGTAGCGGAGCAGGGTCGGAAGCATCGGCAGCCACCACGATAGTGTGATCCATAGCTCCGTATTTCTCC
>JALHUO010000067.1 GCA_022866545.1 Dehalococcoidia bacterium
ATCCGCTTGGGTAGCCACGGGAGACGCTTCTCGACGCGGCTGATGAGCCGGCTGCCCAGGGTGCGGCTGACCCAGTAAAGCACGGCTGCTCCGACCTCCCTTCCCAGCAGCAGCGCCAGTACAATGAGCAGCACTTCCGTTGACAGCGGACCAACGTTGTAGCTGGCGAAGAATAGAAATAGTTCCACTGTTAAGAGCAGGGGAACTCCGATGTCGCCGATAATGCCCAGAGAAAACAGCACGCCCAGCGCAGCGGGGTTTCCCAAGCTCACCCCCTCGCACAATTCGGACAGCAGCGAATACAACCATTCCATGAGACTACCCTTGCTGGCAATCCCTTCGATGAACCGGGCACATATTTGAAGTCAAGGAGTATGAATACTTCTGCAGCAGCCATTCGCCGGCCGCATCACCTCACTGACCTGATGCGCCAAACCAGTACCGCCGCTGCCAGGGACGACAAAGTGGCCAGCAGAAAGATACCGGAATAACCCCAGCCAACAGGTGCCAGCCAGTACAGTAGAACGCCCCCTATCAAAGGAGCCAGCGTCTGCGGCAGGGTGGAGGAGAACCCCCACACGCCCAGGTCCCTGGCTACACGGTTCTTGTCCGGCAGGACATCTAACGCCAGTGCCCAATCCACGCTGGTGTAGGCGCCATAGCCCAGACCGAACAGCACCCCGACCACCAGGATAACGTTCCAGGCAGGTGCGACAACAAAGAACAAAAAGGCGACGCCCATGGCCAGGCTCGCGACACAGACAATGCCCTTCCTGCCAATTCGGTCCGATAGAGCACCGGCAAGAAGAGCGCTGGCCAGCGAGCCTCCCAGCGCTATACTGGATACCACCAGGGTCGCGCCGACGAAGTTCGGGAGCCCTATCCTGTCTCTGATGAAGTATGCTACAAAAGTAACCATGGCATAGAGGGCCAGCATCACCAGCGCCCTGGTTATTGATAGCCAGAGGAAATCGGGATTTCTCAGAGAGTCAATCCAGGACATCCGGGAAGAGGTTTGGTGCTCCGGCGCAGGGGCATCGGGCACCCTCCACACTGTCACGGCGGCTCCGAGAAGCAACACCAGGGCAAGTATCGTGTAGAAGGGAGATGTATGCCCGGGGCTGACCAGCAGGGCAGCCACGCCGAAACTGGAAACTGTACCAAGCATTGACATTAGCCCCATGTATCCGGACGCTTTGCCCCTTTGCTGGCTGGGCACCTGGTCGGGAATATAACCTTGATAGGCGGCGCCGCTGGTATTGTTTCCCAGTTGCACTAATACAAAGGCAGCTGCCAAAGCGAAAAGTGAAGTGGTCCTGGGCATCCACAGCAATCCGGCTGCATTTAGCAAAGCGCCCCCCAGGACGAATGGCCGTCTCCTGCCCCAGTGGTTCCGGCATCGGTCGGAAAAAGCCCCCGCCACAGGCTGTGCGACCATCCCGATCAGAGAACCAGCACCGGCGACCAACCCCAAAGCAAGGCCCTTGCTGGCTTCCGGGGAACGCCCCAATACCTCGATGGGCAAAACCACAGCCAGCATTGCGCCCCAATGGAAGTTCAGCGAAAACCAGTAGATGCTCAGATTAAGGTGGTCTCTAGTGGATAGAGTCTTCTCGAACAGGAGCGCTTCCTCCTGCATAAGAGACATGTTACTCCGTGAGGAGTGCTCGGTCAATAGGGGTTACGCATCTGAGAATCTGCTACAATGGAGTAATCTTCTATCAAAGCGAGGCAAGGGCACATCCGTCGAATGCGCATAGATAGACCACCAGCGTTTGTCCTGATACTGTGGCCCCTCATAGACGGGATACTGCGCAGATTTCATCACATGATCCCTCTTACAGGGGGCAGCGGCGCCGTGCTCGCAGAGGTTAGGCGCAACAACGGACACACAGTCACACTGGCCGACGGTTCTGAAATCAAGGCCGGTGACACAATCGTGGAGCTTCACATAAGCAATAACTGGTTCAGAGAGAGACATAAACTCGGTCTGACCACTGCACGTGTGACTCGGGACATGCTTGTTTCTTTTACACACGATCTGCATATTCTGGCCAAGGAACTGGACAACGGAATATTCAGTAATTGCACCGCACTCCATGGCTGCACGCACATTGGCGTCGTCACCAGACGGATTGGATTCCAGGTTGTGGAAACACCCAACAGTCTGTGGAAGAGGTTCGCTCGATTCTACATTTCCGGGCTGGTGCAGGCGTACGGCCCGCGACGCTCCCGAACCCGCAGGTCTAATGAGCCCCTCGAGCTTGAAGAGGTCTGGTTTTCAAAACGAGAGCTATTGAGAAGATACGGCTCCGCACATCATTGAATGAACTGACTGCCTGGCGCGTCCCGGACCTGCCTTCGCCGGCGAAATCAAACGCCATCCTGAAGTCGGAACGCTCCTGGTAACCGGAGACAACCGCACCGGGGTAGTGAAGAAACCGTTACACTGGCTAACATGGGCATCCTCTCCCTTCATCCCCCTCGTCATTGCGGTGAGCCGAAGCCCTGCGCATAGCGAATGGGGAAGCGTGGCAATCTCCTCTCCCTCGACGGGAGAGGATGCAGGTGAGGGTGATTCCCCTGTGCTCAGAGAGCAGCCGCTATCTTAGATATCCTCAGTGAGTGGTTTGTGCGGTTCCCGGAATTCAACGGGTTAGTTGCCGACGAAATCAAACGCCGTCCTGAAGTCGAAACGACACTGTAACCGGGATAACTGCACTGGGGTAACGGCGAGAATCTTGAACTGGCTAGCAGAGGGCGTGAACCGGAGCCCCCTCTTGATATTCAGCTACCTGTATCTGAGCTATTTGGATCTCGACGATCGGCTGAGGCTTTGCCGAAGGTCTGATACCTGACAAGTCCTGCAAATTGTTATCTCCCGGCTGAGCATTTGGGTCTAATGCGTATTCCGGGTCTTCACCTTTTCGACTATCTTTTTCACGAAGTCCGCTTTCTCTTCATTTGACATTCCGGCACTGCCCTGTTCTACCAGACCGGCGACCATCTTCAATACAAAATCGACTCGTTTTTCCTTCGGCATACCGGGCATCACCATTCCCAAACAGCGTGGCATCATTTCCGGCATCATTTGACCCATCATTGGCATTTCCCCCTTCTTGCCCCTCGACATCATGCCCATCATCATCTTAGGCATCATATCCATCATGTTGACGCCTTCCATCATCTTGGGCATCATCTGCTCCATCATCTTCCGCTTATCTTCCGCGGTCATGCCTGCGAAGAACTTCTCCATCATCTTGCCCATCATCTTCTCCTTGTCTTCTTTGCTCATCCCGCTCATCATGGACTCCATCATTTTGTCCATCATCTCCATTTTTCTTTCCCTCCTTTCCAGTTATCTCATTCTTGCAGTTAGCTTCCTTTTGGCTCCTCATTAAGGCTTGGCCTTTCCGAGGAGCCCGGGCCTCATTTCTTCAAAGCTGAAACCTTGACGCTCACAATGGACGACCCCAGCTTTCTGGCCTGTGCGGGAGTGATATGGGCCTCCTCAATGACCGCCTTGACAGTGGGGTCATTAGCCATGGAACCGGTCGGGAAGACAGTTTCGTCAAGCACTTTGACTTCTGCAAATCCCGCTGCCCTGATAGCTTCAAGATAGTCGCTTTTCTTACTGGCTCCGGCGATACAACCCACGTAGGCCGAAACAGAGTTCGCTATTTCTTGCGGCAGGTCGCCCAGCAGGACGATATCCGAGACCATCAATCTGCCGCCAGGTTTCAATACCCTGAGAGCTTCTTTGAACACTTTAGGTTTATCTTGAGATAGGTTGATGACGCAGTTTGAGATAACCACATCTACCGCGTTATCCGCCACCGGTAGATTCTCGATTTCTCCCAACCGGAACTCTACATTCTCATAATTTCCCTTGCGGATGTTCTCACGGGCCTTATCTAACATCTCCGGAGTCATATCGACGCCGATAACCTTGCCTCGAGGCCCGACCCGTGAAGCTGCCAGAAAGCAGTCAAATCCGGCCCCGGA
>JALHUO010000068.1 GCA_022866545.1 Dehalococcoidia bacterium
CAGATATGATACGGGGATGGTTACAACTCTCTCCCTCAGATACGATGATTGCCGCCGCCCCCGAAGGGATGCCCCCACGACGGTTTGATGACTAAAAAAAAACTTCCTTGCCCCGCTCTGCCTCGGAGAGGCCCTGATGCGGGAGTCCCTCGTATTCTCGCGATTTTTATGATTCCGGTGTGAACATTACAAATTTATGTCCGTTTCTACCGATCCTGAAAATTTTCCTATAAAAAATCTTCGAATGTATAACAAAAAGCGATAACGAGGCTATTTTTTATGCGTAACATGGAATCGGGATGAGGATAGAGTTTTGCTTAAATTACTGAATAACAGCATTCCAGATCGCATTGGCGATCTCTTCTTTTGTACCATTCAACGGTATTTCCCCGTTCCGGGTCAGGAGCCTATATTCACCATGGGTGCTCCCCATGCTCTCTATTGGGTTCATCAGCACCATTTCAACACCTTGTGCAATCATCTCTTCTGCCATCTTTTCCGGAGCTTTGCCGAGTTTGAATGCGATTATCAGAGAATGGTAATTCTGAATCACTTCAGTAAGTAATTTAGGGAGAGGTTCAAGTAAAAGATTTACTGGTTTACCGCTCGGGATTTTCCCTTTCACTCTTTTCGGTGCAAAATCAGAAATTGCCGCGGCACTTATGTAGAAATCCGAGCCGCTATCTGAGAAACAGCGGTGCACTGCACATCGCATTTCATCTGCGGTTTCCACAAAAACATTGTTCACGCAGGGAAACGTGTCATGGTGGATTACGGTAACATCAGCACCAAGCCGGAATGCCTGGAGTGCGAGCGCTCTACCCATCAGTCCGCTTGACCGTGTTGTGAGTATTCGGATATCATCAACCGGTTCCCGGCATGGCCCGCTGGTAATAATTACTTTTTTTCCTGAAAGTGCTGTTCCAAGGATCGCACGCTCGCAGCGGAGGACAATCTCTTCGCAGTCTGCAATCTTTGCTTTCCCTTCTTCTATACGGGGATCCACAATCTCCACACCCCATGTTTTTAGTTTTGCGATGTTTTCGATTACCGCAGGGTGGCGATACATACTGTGGTGCATAGCAGGTACTACGATGACGGGCTTTTTGCTGCCAATTGCTGTTGTGGCAAAGGTGGTAACCGGAGTATCATCGATTCCACAGGAGATTTTACTGAGCGTGTTGGCTGTGCAGGGGGCAATCAGTAAAAGGTCGGCACTCCCCCCATCCCCGCAATAGGTTATATGCTCGACCCAGCCGGACAACCGCGTGATGGTCTCACTCCCACTGGCATACGTCAGCGCATCCGGTTGGATTATACACGACGCTGCATGACTCATCACCGGCTGAACCACTGCTCCCCGCCTGCGAAGCGAATGTATCAGCTTTACCACTTCGACAGCAGCGATACTCCCGGTCACGGCGACTACAATTTGTTTTCCGGCAAGCGTTTGGACCTGGGTCATGAAATTGTCACGTCCTGCACCACGTGCCAGGCATGTGGGCGGTATTTCTTGACTTTATGTACGTGAATGGATGCAGAAAAACCTGCTCCCTCTACCTGCTCTTTTATCGGGTCCTCGAGTGTGCCGATACTGTGAAGATGTATGATGCTCCCTTCACGCACATGTAAAAGCGCTGACGGAAGCATTGAGATGGCATCAAAATGTCCCATGACGATCCGGTCATAGGTTCCGGTTAAGAGATCCCGGCAATCTCCCAATGAACTATTGACCCGATCGGAAAGGCCGTTCTTGCGTATATTCCGGTTCAGGTACTCGAATGCGACCGGATTGATCTCCATTGCATGAACACTCGCGCCGCCGCCAGCCATTGGCAGGGTAAAATATCCGATACCGGCAAACATATCAGCTACTCTTTCAGCTGCTTCACTCCTGCGCACGAGCTGAGCCATCCGCATTTTCTCGGTTCGGTTCCCCTGTGCAAACATCACTTTACCGGGATCAAGAAAATACGTATATCCATTCTCGTGGTGTTGTACTTCTCCGGCATCTCCCCAGAGGATGTGTGTTCTGGGAGTTCGTGTTGCATCATGAAGGGATTCAATCCAGAGCACACCCCGGGGGTGACGGAAACCCACGATCTCATCAACTTCCTCCTGAGGGGGTCTTATACCATGGATGACTGCAATGTCACCAATCATAAAAAAACCTCTACCCCGGTACCGGATTCGTGGAGGAATCTCGCGTTCGCAGGTTGCTTCGTCTCTGACCGGTACCCATGCAATATCCCCCTCTGCATACGGTCTCCGGGCATGGTCAATCCAGTCCTCGTTGGCGATCCCTTTTAGCTTGTCTTTTGGTACTGCTCTTACCCGCATTATTTACCCGACCACAACGAGATGCTCACCGTCACCAGCCGGGCGGGCCAGCCGAAGCCGGCGGTCGAGGACACGATCACCACGGAGCCACCGGAGTTGAGACGGTCCAGGAAGGCTTCGGTCAGGTGACGGACGGCGAGACTGTTCACCGCCACGACCAGATCGGCCGGGGCCGTGCCGGGAATGCCTGCGACATTCAGCAGTCCGTCGTATGTCCCTTCGAGCTGCTCCACGGCAGCATCGATGCTGCGAGGATTGGCGAGGTCCACCTCGATGTGACGCGTCACGGCGGCGGTGGGGGTGTTGCGGTCCAGCGAGACCACCTCCGCACCGGCGGCGAGCAAGCGGTTGGCCACGGCGTCACCGATGCCGGATGCGGCACCGGTCACCACGAAACGCTTTCCTTGGAAGGAAGTCATCTTTTACTCCTAATCGAGGGTGTAGGGCATGGATTTCGCGGCGCGCACGAAGTTGCCGACGAGATACTCCGGCTCGCCCACCCGCAGGTTCGGCG
>JALHUO010000069.1 GCA_022866545.1 Dehalococcoidia bacterium
ACTGTTACCTTGAACATTCTCCTCCTTTCTAGAATCTAAAACGTTATGCCCTTGCTGAACGGGTCTGCCCATTCCTTAAGCGAAATCGCCAGCTCCTCGTGGTGTTTGGCATACTCTGACAAAGGTATGTCTTTCATGGTAGCGTCTATTGCCTGACGGAATGCTTTGCCGCCTGCAACTGGCCCCTTGGGATGGGCATGGATACCGCCGCCAGAGCCGATGACGATGTCGTTGCCCAGGGCTGCCATCACCGTCGGTACCATCGACGGCGTGATGCCTCCAGAGGCCATGGGAAAAGTCGGTTTGAGGTGATACAGGGGAAATGTCAGGTTTCTAGCCACATTTCGGAATTTGTAATCTATCACCGGCGCCTTGCCGTAAGGGGCAGGAATGACGACGATGTCAGCACCAGCGAGGCGCGGCAGCTTGCCCAGGACAAGATGAGAGCTTAAGCCATGCCATGGTGACATATACAGGGCACCGGCGACATCCATGTGGGCCAGGATGGGAACGTTGATCTCAGGATCCTCAGCCAGTGCCTGCAGGACCGGAAAACCAACAGCGAGATAGTTTATCATCAGAGCATTACATCCCAGCTCCACAGCACGCCTGGCATTCTCGAAAACATTGGGGATCTTGTCGGTTACGTTCACGGTGTAGAGGGTATGTTCACCCTTCTCTTCATACACCTGTTTCTCAATCTGCATATAGCGCTTGACTCGCCCCAGTACCGAATTGAAGGAAGCATCGGCTATCAACTCATCATCCTTGATGATGTCGCAGCCACCGAGCGCCGCCTTTTTGAACAATTCTGCCCCAATCTTCAGGCGATAGCCAGTGCAGGGCTTAATCATGTTGTTGAGCAGAGGGCGCTTCTTTACTCCCAGGATTTTTCTTATCCCTTCGATGCCGAATTTAGGTCCTTTGAAGCCGGCTACAAACTTCTTCGGGAAGCGTATGTCCACCAGCTTGATGTCGCCGCCCATGGAGATATTGCCCACCACCGTGGTCAGCAGCATCGGTATCTGCTCGCCGATGTTGACTTCCGGGTAGGCTATTTGCACAAACCACTGCCTGGTCTGCAGGTTAGGAGGCACGGCAAACTCATAGTCCGGCACCTCATAGACCCCGATTACCTTGGCAATGTGCTGGCAGCGAACCTCGAGGGTCTCACCGGGCACCGGCACCCACGTGCCTGTGCTCTGCTCCACCGCCAGCATAGGGGCTATAATGGGGATGGGAAGCGCTGCCGAATAAGACACTAAATATGTGCCGATGACATAGTCATCATAGTCCACACCATCCGGCAAAGCTAGGGGAAGTCCAAGAATTTCCTGAGTTTCCATCTAACACCTCCTTAATGAGCGAGCTAACGCTCAATAGCTACATATTTGAATGCTCACATCTGTCAAATCTTTCCTTGTTCAGTTTTCTATAGAAACTCCGCAGGTTGCGATAGACCTCCTGGTAGCGGCGAAACAGCGAATCGTACATCTCAGAATTTCCTGCCTGTGGCTCGTAGACGCTATCAACCTTGACCACTTTCCTCAGTGATTCAAAATCCGGATATATGCCCATTCCCACCGCTGCCACCAGCGCCGCCCCGACCGCGCCTGCCTCCTGCGGCTCACAGACAGTCTCAATCTTTCTGTGAGTTATATCGGCTAGAATCTGCATCCAGGGCTTGCCCTTCGCCCCACCGCCTATTACTCTGAGGCACGGCAGAGGAAACCTGAATTCCTTCTCCACGATTTCCACAATCCACCTGATATTATAACCAACGCCTTCGTAAACTGCCCGCAGCATGTCTTCTCGCGTATGCTCAGCACTCAGATTGAGGAAGGTGGCACGTACGTAACAATCGTCTATGGGCGCCCTTTCGCCGTAAATCCAGGGGGTAAACAGCAGGTAGTTCGAGCCAGGCGGGATTCTGGCGACTTCGTCATCCATAAGGGCATAGACATTAGGTATGTTGGGGTCTTTTTTCTCTGCCTTGTAGAACTGGTCGGCAATCCACTGGATACAACCTCCGGCCGCATCCGTTTCAGCAAACAAAAACGTTTTGTCGGGGTCTGCCGACTGAATGGTGGCTGCTCCGCATTTGCCCCGGGGCGTGCGCTTCGTCACCACGCCAACCCAGCCGGATGTGCCCAGATAGACATGTCCCTCGCCTTCGCCAACGGCGCCGGCCCCAACGGCGGCACAGGGAGCATCTCCTGCCCCGGCAATAACCGGCGTACCCTGCAGTAGGCCGCATTCATCGGCAGCTTCACGCGTCAATTCACCAACTCTGTCGATCGGCCGCACCAGGGGAGGAAACTTGCCAGTGTCTAGCCCGACATAACGAAATATGCCTTCCATCCAGGTCTTCTTCTTCAGGTCGAGCCCGAACACGGAAGCTCCTGTCCACTCCATCACCATGTTGCCCGTGCTGCGGTAAAAGAGATAACCGCCAACATCCAGAAAACAGCACATCCTGTTATAGATGTCAGGCTCTTGGCTCTTGAGCCACAGTAGCTTGGGTATGCCGTCCTTGCCACACAGTGCAGTGCCGGCAATCAGGGCAAAAACACGCGGGCCCAGGAATTTTCTCATCAATCGTTGTGCCTGTTCCCCGGCGCGGCAATCCATCCAGATTATGGCTCGCCTCAACGGGCCACTCTTGGAATCCATGGGCACAATGCCCAGCAATTGCGCAGCATAGGTAATGCACATGACATCGCCGGGTGATACGCCGGTACGTTCAAGGAGAAGCTTGGTAGTCTTCGACACCGCCCGCCACCAGTCCGCAGGCTCCTGTTCCACACAGCCCGGGCTCGGATGATAGGTCTGATAAGGCTCGAAACACTTACCGTGGACACGCCCTTCATTATCCACCAGCACCGCCTTATTGCCGCTGGTGCCCACGTCATGGGCGACTATATATTTGGCCAACTTCCTCCGCCTGCAAATCTGCCACGTAGCATTTCACAACGGCTCAGTTTTCTTGAGATTCTGACTTATCCTATATCACCCCCCACGCACTGTCAATGTTCTTGCGCGCTTCACTGTTAAGCAATGGCTAATACAGCCTGAAGCTATCTTCAAACTCCGCTGAGCTAACGAGGGATGACTAGGTGCCAAAAATGCACACAATCTCTGGGATGGAAATTCTCCAGTCGTACATATCTTCCATCAGCGGTTGACTAAATATATAATTGAACTAGGATAATCTTCAGAAGGAGGAAATATGAGAAGACGAATATTGCTTGGTGTAGGAGCATAGACAGTCTAATCATGATAACCGGCTGACTAATGACATCGCTGTTGCAAGGAGGTACGTAGCATGAAAGAAGTGATGAAAAACGAGTTTATGCAAGTTATCGAGGAAACCCGTGCCCTTTTGAAAGAAAATAGTGAATGGAAAGAGCGCTATGCTGGTTATGCTGAGGAAATCAGGAATAACTTCAGCACCATCAAAGGCGTGCGAAGTACTTTTCGTGAATGGTCACCACTGAACGTTTATTTGAACATATCCTCAGCGAAAAGTGCCAAACATTCTGTTGGTTTTGAGTTGCGCTATATGGGTCAGACAGTGGCCAGGCTTACGGCAAACAAAGACGGAAAGCACAAACTGAGTACCACTAGGAAATTCAAGGACACCAACCAGCGCGATTTTCAATGCCAGATATGTCTATCCTCAGCAGACTGGGGTGGCAGGGATGCTAGGCAATTTCGTGGTTTTTTCAGGAAAGGCCCCCCTAGGACTGGTACCAAGGGGAATGAAGAACACAATGTACAGAGTATGCTGTTGACCGAGTTTTCCATTGGAGAAGACAAGGTAATACGGCACATAAGGCCGGTGACGATTAGTGGAGTACGTTTTCCCATGCCTACTCCTATCAGCGCAAGTAACCCCAAAAATATGAAATACTCCAAACATCATGGTGGGGGTCTAGACATTCTGGTGAGAACAGGAACTGGTGGAAAGGCAACGCGCCTGTGCATTATGGAGCTAAAGGACGAAAATGAAAGGAGGGAACCTCCCCAAAAAGCAATACAGCAGGCAATAGCCTATGCGACCTTTATCCGTGAGCTACTACGCAGTGATTCCGGTAGGGACTGGTGGAGACTATTCGGTTTCCACGGAGAGATACCGGAACCGCTTGAGCTGTACGCGGCTTGCGTGATGCCATCGAATGATAACAACGATTATTCCTTCCGTAACATGGAGCTCAAAATTGAAGGGGATATCATCAAACTCCATTACCTCTATTTCAGTAGGGAAAACGGGAGGATCATCGTCAAGGCTACGTCTCTGCCAATAACGCAATAAAGAGAGCTTTCGTGCATATCACCATTTATCGCGGCACAAAAGAGATTGGCGGGACACTAATCGAGGTCAAGACAGACACGACTCGGATTCTTATTGATGCAGGATACCCGCTTTTCCTCAACAACGCACCGATTGATGACAACATCGCGAAGTTACCCCACACGGAACTCCTTGCCCTCGGTGTACTACCGAAGATAGAGCGGTTGTATGCATGGGATGACGCAGGCTTCGATGCTGTTGTGATCTCACACGCACATATCGACCACTACGGACTTCTGAAGTACGTCAACTCCGCTATCCCTGTGCACATGTCTGCTGGAACCGAAAGGCTCATTCAGATCTCCCAGCGTTTCAGAATTTGCGACAGCTTTGGTTCAGAGGTAAGGAGATTCAGAATGTACCGGTCCTTTAGGATTGGGGATATCGAACTGAAGCCCTATCTGATGGATCATTCCGCTTTTGACGCAGCAGCGTTCGAGATCAACACCGAAGGCAAGACCGTTATCTATTCTGGGGATTTCCGCGGACATGGCCGAAAATCTGTGTGCCTTGACCGTTTCATAGCAGCAGCGAAAAAGCGGCCCGATGTCCTTCTTATCGAGGGATCCATGTTGGGGCGGATCGACGAACAGACCATGACTGAAGGAGGTCTCGAAGATGCAGTCGTTGAGCGAATGCAGAGAGTGAACTGTCCTCTGCTTTTCCAGTGCTCAAGCCAGAACATAGACCGATTGGTGAGTTTCTACAGAGCAAGCCTTCGGCTGAAACGGATGTTTGTGGTCGACATCTACACGGCTAATGTGTTGCATGAGCTACGACAACTTAAGAACAATCTGCCGTACCCATCACCGGAGTATCCAAATATCAAGGTGTTCTTCCCCTATCGACTGACACAGAGGATCTTCGACGACATTGGCGAAGAGTACGCGCGACGTTTTGCAGAATACCACATCTCACGCGAACGCATAAAGGAAGTACAAAACCACATCATTATGACGTGTCGCCCATCCATGCGAATCGATATCCAGAAGTGTGGGGTTCATGACGGAGTCTTTCTGTATTCTCTCTGGCGAGGCTACCGCGATGAAGCGTATCAACAAACGTTTGAGAAATCCTTGGCGAAGGCCGGCTTTTCGCTGGAGGCACTCCATACTAGTGGGCATGCAACCATTGCTGACATTAAGCGCGTCATAAACGGTCTTGATCCCCAGAAGCTGATACCCATTCATACCATGCACCCCGATGCCTTTGGCGATTTCTCGGACAGGACGGAGCGCAAACATGATGGGGTAGCATTTGAGGTGTGAATGCGCAAGTGGCCGAATGAATAGACTGCTGTGTTAGAATCAAGCCGTACATGCACCCCTGCTATCGAGTCAGACCAAAACACCTCCGACTGAACATTCTGGATAAACATTTGATCCCGATCAAGGCCCCTTGTGCTGACCTACAGTCTCAAAGGTTGATGCGTGATGGTCATATATAGGCAATAACTTATCAAAGAGATTTATCACTTGGCTTTCCAAAGATGAAATCTCGTTTGACATCTTGCCCACCAGTTTATCTATGGCAGGCTTAAATTGACTCTTGATTGCGTCGGTAGGATAGTCGTCACCCAGTCTATTAGCAATGCAAATGATATCGAGTTTGCCTAGCTCGTCTAGCTTTAACAAATCGCCACCATGAAGGAATAGGTTGCGTGGTAGCTTGACGTGAGATGCCGTCTGTCTCAAGGTGCGAAGTGACTCAGAAACTCGGAATTGCTTTACCCATAAGTTGTCTTCTACAGTGGATTTATTCACTTGTTTCTCATCAACACCAAGCTGAAGGACGGCATTTGTTAATTTCAATGCAATGTCATACAAACCAACGATGCTAATCATGTAAACATGATAATGATATTGTACCCAGTCATATTGAGTGACTCCATGCCTGAGGTAACTTCCTGGTCTTGGGAAATCCTTTACGTATGCCGTAGTATGACCTAGACGACTAAATGCCTTCTGCATGTTCATTGCGTACCAAAACACATGATGATGGTAAGTTTGCTCTGCAGACAAAGTCGGCGCCTTGGCATGTCGCTCTTCGCTAGACTCAATCATCAAATCTTCCACAGGGGTTGACTCTATCAGTGGCCTAAGCTTTTCAAGTGCTCTAATAAACAGAGAATGCTCTTCTATTTTCACTTCAACAATACCTTAGAGTTCATTTTGTGGGCATGATCATAGTTAACTTCCTCTCGCAAAGCACATACGCAGCATACACTGCATGGATTGCCCGGTCAAGACAGGATTGCCGCAGATGAATTGGAGAACACTTTTCGACTTCTTTTTACGGTTATTTGCTCGACATGCGGCTTGGAGTCCACAACAAGTGAAGCAAGAGGCCATTCCGCTATTCGCGGGGCATGGTCCTGGTGGCTACGACATTTGCCCCTGTGTGCAGGACATCCCTCACCACTACGTCCAGCATGTTAACCGGGGCCTGCAACTTAATGGGCCTCAGCTGCCTCATTATGCGGGGGAATAATCGTTTGGGGACTGGCTTATCGGTGCGCACGGGGATGACCGGCCACCTGGACCCTTGAATCCTGACGGTCGTGGTCAATATGCGCATCGGCTCAATGAGTTCCTGGCGCGCGAACTCTTCAGACTTTTCGCATTTATTTCCTTCCATGGAGATGATCTTGCTGCCATCGTGAACTACGTCGATCTCACATCCGACAGGACAGACCACGCAGACAAAGTGTTTCTTCTCGGCAGCCATGTTACTTCTCTCTTATGCTGACCCTGATGGGTTGTCTGACCTCAGCGAGCTTCTCTTTCGGGACCTTCACTCTCAGCATCTCGTTGGGTCGAGCATACACTCTATTGACTTTTGAACCGGGTGGCGTTACCTCTATGACCACGGGTTTTTCCACCGGCTCGGCGGCACGAATAAACAGAACCAGGTCATCCTGAAAACCGTAGCGCTGGGGAAACAGCAGTCTTACGTTCTCACCGGCTACGATGTCCACAGACTGTCTATCGGCGCTCAGACTACCGAATGCGTACTGTGCAGCAAAGGCGCCGGCAGCAGTGCCCGTCTGCGCCACATAGTCAACAAGGTCGAACACCGTGGAGACATTGCCGCAGGCGAATATGCCTGGCACAGAGGTCTCCATAATCTCTGTCGTAACAGGACCTTTGGTAGCGGGACTGAGCTCTATGCCAGCCTTCTTTGAGAGTTCGTTCTCCGGAATCAATCCCACCGATAGCAGCAACGTGTCGCATTCAATCAACTCCTCGGTTCCTTGCACAGGATGCAGATTGCCGTCAACCTTCGAGATGACAACGCCCTCCAGCCGTTCTTTGCCTTTTATCTCAGTGACCGTGTGGGAGAGGTAAAGCGGTATGTCGAAATCGTTGAGACACTGCACGATGTTTCTTTTTAAGCCACCGGGGTAGCTCATTATCTCATACACCCCGATGACCGTGGCACCCTCCAGCGTCAGCCTTCTGGCCATAATGAGACCGATGTCACCGGAGCCCAGGATGACTATCTTTTTGCCCGGAAGATAGCCGTCGATATTGACGAACCTTTGCACCACTCCGGCAGTGAATATGCCAGCCGGGCGTGTACCCGGGATGCCGACGCTACTTCTGGTGCGTTCACGACATCCCATGGCCAGGACTATGCTTTTGGCCGTAATTTCAAGCGCGCCGTGCTCTGGACTGAGCGCCGTTATGACCCTGTCTGAGGAGAGGTCGGTCACCAGCGTATTCAGAAAACACTGCACACCGGTCTTCTCTAACTCCTTGATGAGACGCTCGGCATACTCCGGCCCGGTGTAGTTCTGCTTGAACTGCTCCAGCCCGAAGCCGTTATGGATGCACTGCTTGAGAATGCCTCCCAGCTCCTCCTCCCTTTCCAGGAGCAGGACTTTCCTGGCGCCGCTCTTATGAGCCTGTATGGCGGCGGTAAGCCCGGCCGGGCCGCTGCCTATGACCGCTACATCGACTTGCATCATATTGAGAATCGAAAATGTGCTATCTCAGCTTCGGGTAGTTTGTTATCCCGGCAATCCGGTTGTGAAGCGGAGAGAGCGCAGGATACATCTTGACATACACTTCCCTGAACAACCGGTCGTAGATTCTGACGTTCTCGTTTACTGGCTGGAACGTGGTCTTGACCCTGACCATCCGTTCGACGGCCTCGGGGAAGCTTTTGTGGACTCCCAATGCCACTGCCGCATCGATGGCGGCCCCCAGGGCCGCAAGGTTGCTGGTGTGCATCCTCATCGCCGGCAGACCGAAGACATCAGCCGTAATCTGCATAATCTCATCACTCTGAGAACCTCCGCCACCGATTCTCAATTCAGTAATGGCGTTGCCCGAGTGCTTGACCATCAATTCACCCAGTCTCCGCAGCTCGTAGGCAATTCCCTCTATGATTGCCCTGTAAACGTGCTTTCTGGTGTGTTCGCCGGAGAAGCCAATCATAGCCCCTTTCGATAGCGGGTCGTTTTCCCGAGGATGCCAGTAAGGCTGCACCAGCAGGCCCATGGAACCCGCGGGTATATCGGTCAACTGCTTATCGAGCACAATTTCTGGCGGCAGGCCCAGTCTCGTAGCCTCATCCTCTTCGCGTTTGCCGAATTCACCCTTGAACCACGAAACCATCCAGTATCCTCTGCCCACAAAGCCTTCCAGCGCCCAGTGTCCGGGAATAGCGGCTCCCCAGGTGAAGAAGTCCATTCGCGGGTGGGTGACATATTTGCTGGACAGTAATTCAATCACTGCCGCAGTCCCATAGCTGATTTCCGCGATACCGCTGGCCGTCACCCCGGCTCCCAGCAACTCCGATTGCTTGTCCCCGGCACCTATGATTACGGGAAGACCTGCCGGTACGCCAAAACAGCGGGCACCTTCCTCGGAGACCGTGCCGGCAATCTCCACAGGGGAAACCAGCACCGGCAGCCTGTCACGCTCTACGCCGAAAATCTGATAGATGATCTTCCAGGGATGCCATTGGAGTCCCTTCAGGTCGATGGGGAACAAGCCCACAATCATCGAGGAACAGTCCTTGAACTCACCGGTCAATGAGTGCAAAATGTGCGATGAGATGGTGAGAAACTTGAATGTCCTGGCATAATTCTCAGGCTCATGCCTCTTAAGCCAGTTGAATTTCGACCTCCTCTGATACTCTCGCAACCTCTCTTCCATTCGAGCAGCTTTGAAGGCTAGCGACATAACGGGGCCGCCGGGCAACTTCAGTCCCTCGGTCTTGCGCTCATCCAGCCAGGTGATGGCAGAGCGAACCGGATTACCATTCTGGTCAACCGGCACAACGGTGCTTCTATGCGTCGTAATAGCAACGCCGGCAATGGTGTCCGCCGGAATTCGCGAATTCTCCACCACGCTCCTGGTTACCTCTTGCGTTATCCGCAGATAGGCTCCGGCATCCTGCTCGGCAAAATCGGGCTGCAGTGCAAAGTAAGGGGTTACAGGCGATGACTCGCCATGGACTTCGTTTCCATTCTCATCAAAGATGAATGCCTTGATATTCTGCGTGCCGCCATCGATGACAATGAAGTGTTTCACTGCATTGCTCATTTAGTCCTCCCGCTCAAAACATAAGATTTGCCCTCGCTCTTGACCACATGTTCCTTTCCGATGTTCATCTCCCTGCTGGCTATCTCCACAATCCTGGGCGTGCAGAACCCACCCTGGCATCTGCCCTGCCCGGCCCTCGTCCTTCTCTTTACTCCGTCAAGGCTTCTGGCAGGGACGTCGCCGTGCAGTGCCCGCACAACTTCTGCCTCACTCACATTTTCGCAGCGACATACGATGTGTCCGCATAAGGGATTGGCCCGAATAAGCTCGTCCTGTTGCTTCAGGTCCAGCTCAGAAAAACGCACCTGTCTTTTTCTTACGGGATTGAACTTATCATTGACGGCTGGATGCCGTTCTCCTCGAATGATTTCCCTGACCCTTTCCACAATGGCCGGCGCTGATGCCAGGCCCGGCGATTGAATACCGGCAACATGCACCAGACCGCGCACCTTTCTGGAGGGCTCGATAATGAAATCCTCTTTGTAAGTGGCCGCCCGACACCCGGCAAACCGGGCGATTATCTTACCTTTGTCCGGCCTTTCATAGCCGGGCTTCAACCGCTCCAGCACCGGCGCAAATTTATCGAACAGATAATCGCATCCCTCTGCCGTGGTTGACACGTCCTCTCTATCGCACACTTCCATGGCTGTAGGACCGAACTGTAGATTGCCGTCCGTGGTGGGAATGATGCCGCCGCCCTTCGTATACTTGCTCTCTTGTGATTCCGCGGCAATGCTGACCGGAGCGAAAACGGTACGCACAGGTTGATAGGATTTATCGAAAATGATGGTCTCGCCCTTCCTGGGATGGATGCTGAAGAACCTATCGCCGGCGTACTCCGCTATCCTGTCTGCATAAAGCCCGGCAGCGTTTATCAGGAGCCCGGTTTTCACGGTGCCTCTGGTGGTGTCAACTGCTTTGATACTGAAATCCTCAGTCTGAACTCCTGTGACAGCAGTGTCCAGAAAGATGCTGACGCCGTTTGACAGCGCATTCTCTGCATAGGCGATGAGCAATTCGAACACATTTATAATGCCTGTGTTCCAGACAAGCACGCCCTTTCTAATATTGGGCGCAAGCCCCGGCTCGACCCTGTCCAGGTCGTCCCTGTCCAGCAACTTTGGCTCAGGGTCGTTGTGCTTTATGGCGGCGTTTACTGCATAGGGAAGCAATGCCTCCTCTCCGGCATTCTCGGCAACAATCAGCGTGCCGACTCGCTTGAAATCCACATCCAGCTGGCGAGCGGTGTCATCCCACATAGGATTGCCCTTGTAATTCATTTCCCATCTGAGCGTGCCGTGCTTTGCCTGAATGGCAGGGTGTATCATGGCATTACTATGAGTAGTCTGGTCCATTCCCACGTCATTATGCCTCTCGAACAAGGCAATGCTCAGATTGAACTGTGAAAGCTCCCTGGCCACCGCCAGGCCGATCACGCCACCACCGACGATGACCACATCAAACTCCCTCCCGGTGAGTTCCTCCGAAACCCCGGGCGGGGATTTGAAGCGCATCTTGCCGGGAAATACGATATCGTTCACCACCTCCCGTACTTTGTCCAAGCTTCCGACAAGGTGCCCGGCCTCCAGAGCAGCCTGATGCGACGTCAAGTGCCCGCGCAGCCCAGCAATGCCATCGCTCATCGAGACAGCGACCTTCTCACCAGTCGTCTTCTCTATCTCGCCCTGTATTTCGCGAGCCAGTGCTCTATCGCTTCGCAATAATCCTCTCCGCAACCAGTTCCGTTATGTATTTCATGTTGATTTCCGACAGCACAGACTTGCACGTTGGGCAGGCGGTAACATAGATATCGGCTGCGGCATCTCTGAGTTCTTTCAGTCTCATAGAGGTGACGGCATCTTTAAGGCGGTGGTCTCCAATCTTCGCCCCGTATGCCCCGCCGCAACAATGGGTGTGCTCTTGTGAGTAAATCGGCTCCTTCAGATTGAAGCCCAGTGCTGCGATGATTTTTCTGGGTATACCGGACATTGCCAGGTCATACGACAGGATGCAGGGGTCGTGGAAAGCAACGCTCCTGCTGTTCCTCCTGAAACTCAGCCTTCCCTGCTCGAGGAGAGCATCTATGAACTGCACGGTATGCATAATCTCTACATCCAATTCCACCCCTATCTCTCGGTATATCTCCGTCATCGTCTTGACGCAGGTAGGACAATCGACAACAATTCTGCGCACGCGCCTTTTCTCAATCTCGGCTTTCATTTTCAACGAGGCTTGCCTGAATCCTTCCATATCCCCCGCATAATAAAGAGGAGCGCCGCAGCAGATGTCGCCACCTCCAAACCGTCTTACGGCAAGCCCCGATTTAGAGAGCATCTTTTCGGCAGCCTTCAGCAGGTCTTCGTCTTTGTACGAACAGCAGGAAATGAAGTAGCCTGTATCCCCGATCCCTTTGTTGATGAGTTCTCTCTCACCGTTCGGGTTTCCGAATTTCTTGAATATCTCCACCCTTTTCCTTACGTCTTCCGGAATAACCCCTTTGGCGAAGGCCTTGACCCTCGCCTGGTGAATGAACTTCCTCAAGTCATAGTCATCATAGATACAGTGTCTGCTGCATGCCCCACACATGGCACTCTGGAACATCAGGTCGAGGAAACCCTTTTCATCCTCCAGTAAGCCTTTTTCGTCATACACGATGAGCCTGGCCATCTTCTGAGGGCTCAGAGTTTCCCTTCCCGTGGCCAGATATGTGGGGCAACTGTACTTGCACATATCGGCGCACATGGCGCACCTGGCAATTTTTTCAGCCTCTTTCTTATCTTCCGCCATCAATGAGTTTTCCTCGATTCAATATGCCTTCAGGGTCGAGTGCGCTCTTTATGGATTTCAGAAGCCTGACCCCGCTGGACCCAAGCTCCTGTTCCAGATATTGCATCCTCCAGAAACCGATGCCGTGGTGATGACTTATTGACCCGTTGTTCTGGAGCGTAGCCTTCATGGCGGCATCCCACGTATCCTGGTAGTAACGCAGCGGGTCTTTGGGGACACCAGCAAAGGTGATGTACAGGCAGGCGCCTTCTCGATAGAAGTGTGAATAATGGCCGGAGACCTCCAGTGTGCCTTCCACTGCCTTCATCGCGGCAACCATATCCCTGTACAGCCTGGCAGCATCCTTGAACAAGGCCGACACCTCGACGGTGTCAACAATCCCGCCATACTGCATCAGGACGGGTCCAAGCCCGATATCGAATCTTTTTTGCAGCCAGATGTTGACGGGTTCTTCCCCGCTGGATTTTCCTCCCTTTTCCCTGGAGATACGCCTGATGACCCTGGCGTCGAGAGCCGTGTATTCAGTCTCCCCTTCCGATATGAAGATTGTAACCACCTTTCTTCCTATCCTGGGGAAATATCTCTCGCTCTCTGCTTCGTCAAAGATTCTGACTACCGCAGGTCTGGCTTCGACCCTCAAAATCTGGCGCACGACCTCAACAGCCACCTCGATCGAAGAGAAAATGAACGACTGCTTGATTGTCAGCCTGGGCAAGGGGTGAATAGAAATGGTTGCCCTGGTTACGATGCCGAGCGTACCTTCGCCACCGAGGAAGAGGTCTTTCAATGAAGGTCCAACCGACCTTCTGGGAACGGGTTTGATGTTCAACAGATTGCCGTCGGGCAGCACGACCTCCATGCCCAACACCATATCCTCGATTTTCCCGTATTTCGTGGAGAACTGCCCGGCTGCCCGCGTGGAAATCCAGCCACCCAGGGTGGAGCAGTAGAGTGACTGCGGGATATTGCCTGCTGAGTATCCCCGGCGGTTCAGTTCAAGTTCCAGATTTGCGCCCATTATCCCCGCTTCGAGCTCAGCCACAAGCGAGGCTTCGTCCAGATTGAGGAACCTGTTCATTCTTTGCAGGTTCAGTATGATACTTCCGTTCAGAGGGATTGCTCCGCCAAGCACTCCAGAGCCTCCGCCGAAGGGTGTGATGGGCACCTTGTACTCGCCGGCGCATCGAATAATTTCCTGTATCTGGGCAGCGGATGCCGGGGAGATGACGGCGGAAGGAAGCGCCGGCAAGTCTCCCTTCTGAGAAAGGAATACACCGTACAACCAGTAGTCCAGGCTGTATGAGATGAGGTCACTTTCTTGCTGTGAGAAGTGCTCGCCCCCGACAATCCGCCTCACCCTCTCGACGAAGCCACCGGGCAAGATGCCTTCCTGGGACATGTATGTTTTGACTTTCATCGGGCTGACCTCATGTCCGGTTCCCTGTGGTTATGTCAATAAAGAAGTTTAGCACAAGTTTCAGGCAAATTGCTGACTGTCTTCTGAAGACGCCCCCGCAGTTGGGAGCTTCGAAACCACCTATGCAGCCGGTTTCGCCGCAGAGAGGAAAAAGATTCAGGAGGACATCGCCTCAAGGAAATCTTCTATGGCTTTGTTGACCACTTCCGGCTTCTCAGCAAGAACAAAGTGGCCGGCCTTAGGAACAATCACCACCCTCGAGTCGGTGATTTTGGCTCCCAGGTAATTGGCGTATTTCACCGGTGTCATTACGTCCAATTCACCGCAGATGATAAGTGTCGGGAGCTTTATCTGATGAACTCTCTCCGTGATATCGAACTTGTCGCAGCACAGGAAATCATTGAGCATGACGGCAGGCCCAATAGCCTTCTGTTTTTCTATGACTTCCATTTTATAGTCCTCCGGTGTTGAGCGATACATTTCGTCAACCATTTGATACCACT
>JALHUO010000070.1 GCA_022866545.1 Dehalococcoidia bacterium
TCACTCCTACCACCTTGCACCCGCTCAATCCTGTCTGCTCAAGTAGAGCATCAGCCACAATGAGATATCCACCGTCTACCTCTACCAAAGCGTAATCAGCCTCAGGAGCCACTGCCAAGGCCGTATTGCCCGGCAGTGTCCACGGCGTGGTAGTCCAGGCAAGAAGATAAGCAGGCAAGGTCGAGGACAGAAGTGATCGAGCACATTCGCTACCTCCAGGCTGTGCTAGGTCGAGCTTGAACCTTACCCATACCGATGGGTCATCCGCTTCATCATAGCCCAAGGCCACCTCGTGAGAACTGAGGGACGTGCCACATCTGGGGCAAACCGGCGTTACTTTGTATCCCCGATAAATCAAGCCCTTGTCCCATAGCTGCTTTATTATCCACCAGCAAGATTCAACATAGCTATTGTCTAAGGTCCGATACGGATGCTGCATGTCTAACCAGTAGCCGAGGCGCTCAGTAATGTCTTCCCATTCTTTGATATATCTAAGAGCGCTCTGCCGGCAATGTTCATTGAACCGAGCCACTCCGTATTCCTCAATCTGAGCCTTGCTCTTCAAGGCAAGGGAACTCTCCACCTCCAACTCGACAGGCAAACCATGCGTATCCCAGCCCGCCTTTCGCGGCACATGGTAACCCTTCATTGTCTTATACCGGCAAACAGCATCCTTATACAGACGAGCTAGCACGTGATGAACTCCGGGGCTGCCATTAGCGGTAGGCGGACCTTCGTAAAAAGTATAGTGTGGTCCCTTGTCTCTTATCACAATGCTCTTACCAAAAATACCCTGCTCCTTCCAGAAGCGAAGGATATCTTCTTCCAGTTGAACGGCGTTGACCTTGCTGTTCACCTCCCGAAACATGGCTAGCTCTCTCTTGGCAAGATAACTACCTTCCTACTCTCGCCATCACCTATACTCTGAGTCGTTACATCAGGATGATCAGCCAAAGCCAGGTGAATAATACGACGCTCGTCCGGAGGCATCGGTTCCATAGGCATGGCACGGCGCCCTGATTTGACTTGCTCAGCCAAATACAAGGCCAATCTCTGCAATGAATCACGACGGTGTTTCTTGTAGCCCCCGACATCAATTGTCAACGGCACCCAAGCCTTCAGCCGTCGGACTACTATTAGCTTAGTAACGTACTCCAAGGCAACTAGAGTCTGGCCCCGCCGCCCAATCAAGATGCCCAGATCGTCACCCTCAATATTCAAGCCCAAAGGTAACTCATCTGACGCCACTTCAACCTTGCCTTGCACGCCCATTAACCCAAGTAACGTATCCAAGATCTCTGCCACGCGGCTGAGGACATCCTCTTCAGGCAAAGTTGTCGGGCTCACTCTAATCACAGCTTCTCTGCTACCCATTCCCAGAATCCCCGGCCTTCCTTCCCTGACAACCTCCACTGCGAATTGGTCACGGCCCAGCCCTAGTTGCGCCTCTGCTTTCTGTATCGCCTGTTCTACTGTCTCAGCTGTTATCTCGATCATTTCCATAGTCCGATTCCCCTTTGATAATTAGCTTCGTTACCAACAGAATCTACGATCGCCTCTACAATGGCAGTTCATTTTCCCTTGACCGGCGTTGGTCCGAATGGAGAACGTAATTTGAGGTAACCCCAGCCCCCAGTGATGAAATATTGGGCTATGATACCAATCATATTGGAGACAGCCCAGTAGAGACCCAGACCGGCCGCAAAAGTGAAGGTCAGGAACCCAAACATAATGGGCATCATCAACGTCATCATCCTACTTGTGGACTCCTGCCTCGGGTCAACAGCTGGCGCCTGGCTCATCTTCTGCTGTATCCACATTGTGCCGCCCACTATGATCGCTAGGAGCAGGCCGAGACTGCCGTTGGCTGAAGCGGTCTGTCCCAAATCAAGCCCCAAGAATTGACTGCTCAAGGGAATCGCCTGATTAACTATGCCCCAGGAGTAAAGACGCTGAGCCAAATTAAGTAAGTTCTCCGGCGTGGTAGCCAGAGCATTCATAATGGCCTGATAGAGGGCAATCCAGATAGGGAACTGAACCAACATCGGCCATAAGCAGCCCAGAGGGTTTACCCCGGCTTCCTTGTAAAGCTTCATCATTTCTTGCTGGAGCTTTTGTTGATTCTTGCCATATTTCTTCTGCAATTCTTGAATCTTGGGCTGCATTTCCTGCATAGCCTTGGTGGAATTGAGTTGGCGCTTGTTAAGAGGCCAGGTGATTAGACGCACGACAACGGTAAGGACAATGATTGCCAGCCCAAACTCACCGCCCAAGATATGGCTCAGGGCAATCAGCACATTGAGTACCGGGTTAGCTATGACTAAATTCCATACTTCCATGGGGGTACAACCATCACTGTTCAGTGGTCAAGGAAAGAGGCCAACCTTCCACTATTTCCCCTCTCCCAATATCCACAACATATATCGAGTTATCTTCGCCCCTAATATAAACTAGACCATCCTGGGCGCAGAGAGAACTTCTAACAGAAGCGCCAATGGGGATAGCCTTCAACGGCACCACTTCATCTCCAAATTCGGTGCTGACGTCAAAAACATACACAGTCCCTGATTCGTTGACTACTATTAGTAGGTTATCGATCAAAACGGGCGAGGAGATTATGGGAGAAGGTTTACCTGCTTGATCCTTAGTCGTATACGACCATATTTCTTTTGCCGTTGTAGCATTGATAGCATAGAGTTTGCCATCGAGGGAGCCAGCATAAACAATGCCTTCATTGACTAGAGGAGACGCCCAGAACCAATTACCCGATGGTTTCTCCTCGGGAAATTTCCACATCGATACATTACTACCCATTTCTATGGCATAGAGATAGCGGTCAAACGAACCCAAGAACAGGGTGCCTTCGTAAATCAGTGGCGAAGAAGTGAAGCCTGCCTCCGATTGGAAAGACCAGTTCAATGACTGCCCTGTCTCTGACGACAAGGAATAGATATGACCATCGAAAGTGCTGACATAGAGAGTATTACCTTGAATCACCGGGGAGGTCCATAGCTTTTCAGCGAGAACAGGAAGATCTTCTCGCTTCCAATTCTCATCACCAGATCCCTTATCTAGAGCGTAGACCCTACCATTCGAACTGGCTACATATATGGTAACCTCGCTCACTAACAAGTCAGCTACTATAGCATTGTTTTTTGCATTCTCTATGGGACAATCCCACTCCCACTCACCATACTTATTTTGAGGAAAAGGCAAATCCTGGCTTCTAGCCGACGTGTTCAATGCCAGGACTTTGCCACTATAGGTCCCAACGTAAACTGAATCACCATCCACTATCGGCGTGGTATATATGAGGCCCCGGATCCCAGTGGTGTCGGGCCACTGCCATTTCTCTTCCCTGCTTGACGCGTTTATCGCAATCACCCTGCCGTCCTTGGACCCAACATAAATTATGCCGTCATGAAAAACAGGCCCTGACCAGCCTCCAGTTCGCTGAGCTGCACCAGAACAGGAGAACGGTGTGCCCGAACAGGAAACCAGAACCAACGGCAAAACAGCAATTGCGATAAGGAGCGAGACCCTTGCTTGTTTCATTCTATAGCTAAGGTACGGGATCGTATCCACCCTCGGAGAATGGATTACAGCGACCTATCCTCTTGGCCGCTAGCCAGCTACCTCGGACGAATCCATATTTCTTAATTGCTTCGGCTCCATAATGTGAGCACGTAGGCTGGAAACGACAAACACTAGGCAGAACCATCGACAGTGTTTTCTGGTATAGTCTAATTAACCCCAAAGCTAACCAAGTCACCCGTTGCTCTCCAATAACTGTGCCCGAGCTAGAAGCCTGGCTATTGCCCCTTCTAGCTGATGATAATCGGCATCAACTGCTGCCGACCGTACCATGAAAACGATGTCCCATCCCGGCTTTAGCGACTGCAGCCTCATTATTTCCCTCAGCAACCTCTTCAGGCGATTACGCTGCACCGCTTTACCTACTTTTTTCGTCACGGAGAAACCATATCGACTTAGATCCGAGCCGTTGGCCATCGCCTTCATCACTAGCAAGCTACTTGTCCAGACCTTACCTTGGCGGTAAACCAAAGTGTATTGTGCTCTATTTGTTAAAAAATGGGGCTCCTTCACAGCACAGAGCTAATCCGGAGTCAGCTTGTATCTCCCCTTAAGACGCCTTGTCTTAAGCACACGTCTTCCGCCTCGAGTCGCCATCCTCGCTCTAAAACCTAGGCTGCGCCTCCGGGGAATCTTCTTTGGTTGATAAGTACGCTTCGGCATTTCTCAAACCGTCGAACGCGATGGGCCGACGCCTCCTGTTTTCCAGACATGGCTCGGTGCGTAAGGTAACATAGCAAGATAACGAGCTCTCTTTATGGCTTGCGCCAAGCTTCTTTGATGCTTGGCACACGTTCTACTCCTTCGCCGTGAAACAATCTTGCCCTGACCGGAAATATACCGAGACAACATAGCAGCATCCTTATAGTCAATTGTCATGCTCCCCTTGCAGAAGGGACAGACTCCCGGTCTGGTGACAAAGTTCCTTGTGCTTCTTACTCTTCCAGTTACTCTTCCAGTATTAATCAAATCTTCTCTCCTTCATTATTACTCAAAGGGCAAATCTTCAGGCTCAATCTCCTCTCCCTCAGGAAGCGCCACCGAACCTCGCTTACCAAGGAAAAGTACACGTTCCGCAGTCACCTCAAGGCTAGTACGCATCTGCCCATCTTGTCCTTCCCAACTCCGAGCGTGCAATCTTCCCTCAACGTAAACTTGCTTCCCCTTGCTTAGGAATTGATTGCACTGCTCAGCTTGCTTACCCCAGACGCTGACTCTAAACCAGTCTGTTTCTTCCTTGTTCTCTCCGGCAGAAGTAGTGTAACGACGATTGGTAGCTATATTGAAAGATGTAACTGCCTTCCCGTTAGGTGTGTACCTCATCTCTGGATCAGAGCCCAGATTGCCAACCAGTATTACTTTGCTTAAGCTTGCTATGTTAATCACCCACCTTCACTACAAGATATCGCAGAATATCACCAAAACTGCCAACTTCGCTTTCGAGTTCTCTCACTGATTTTGGCATTAACTTAAAACGAGCTAGAATATAATCAGCTTCCCTGAATTTTTTTACTGGGTAAGTCAGCTTTCTTTTTCCCCAATTCTTCATATCTTCCACTACCCCACCGCGGCTATTAATCGACTGAGTCACCTTGTCCACAATTTTGGACACTCCGTCTTCATCAACCTCGGGACTAATCATAGCTACTAGTTCGTAATCATGCATGCCTAGATTTTATACCACAAGCAATAAAATGGCAACAAGCCCTATGGTTTAGCCGCATACCATGTCTGAGTGCTAGAATGTCAAATCAAGCCAATGTTATAATTCCACCGATGAGACTGTCCGAGTTAGGAGAATTCGGTCTAATTAACCTCATACGCGCTGCCAGTACCAGATACCAGAATCCTGGGCGCACTCCGTGGCGAGACCTGTTGCTGGGCATTGGTGATGACGCCGCTGCCTGGCAAAGTGGTGACCGCATCCAGTTAGTCACTACAGATACTCTCGTTCAGGGTGTTCACTTTGATCTGGGCGTTATTAGCTGGGAGGAATTGGGCTGGAAAGCACTGGCTGTAAATTTAAGCGACATAGCTGCCATGGGTGGTACCCCCAAGTATGCTCTGCTTTCTCTGGCACTGCCCGCCCAACTGAAGGTGAAAAACATCTCCGACTTTATCAACAGCATCACGCACATGGCTGCAGAATTTGAAGTGGCTATAGTTGGGGGTAATGTCGCCACCGCTCCCAATATCGTTATCACGGTAACAATCATAGGCTGCTCAAAAGGCAAAACCATGCTCGAAAGGTCAACAGCCTCCCCTGGTGAGCAAATAGCAGTTACAGGATACATGGGATTATCGGCAGCCGGCCTCCAAATGCTCACGGGAAAGACCGTCTCGGATCCTGACGCAAGAAATATCCTGAGACAAGCCCACTTTAAGCCCGTGCCCAGAGTAAAAGAGGGACAAATCCTAGTCGAACAAGGAGTCAGGACTGCTATAGACATAAGCGACGGACTTGTTGCTGACCTCGACCACGTATGCGAATCCAGCAAAGTCAACGCTAGGATAAATATGGAACAAGTACCAGTACACCCTGTAGTCACAACACATTTCCCAAACCATCAGGAATTGGCTCTGTGCGGCGGAGAGGATTATGAGCTTCTTTTTACCGCTGATAAGGCCACTGTCGCCCGAGCTAAGCAGGCCCTGAGCTGTCCGGTGACCGTAATAGGTGATATAACGAAAGAAGAGTTACCAACACGAGTACTTGTGGTAGATAGCAGGGGAACTATCATCCCCTACAAAAAAGGAGGGTGGGACCACTTCAAGAATGGAGTCTCTCACGTTAGATTCACACAGCCCTGAAGAAACTCAGCTTCTGGGAAGCTACTTGGGAGAACTAGCTCAAAAAGCTGATGTTTTCCTGCTTACAGGCGAGTTGGGGACAGGCAAGACTTGTCTAGTCCAGGGCATTGCTCGCGGCCTCGATGTCAAAGAATACGCCTTCAGTCCGTCTTTCGTCATACTGAGAGAATATCATGGCCGACTTCCCTTATACCACATTGATTTATATCGTCTGGATTGCATTGAGGAAATTGCCGACCTTGGCCTTGAGGAGTACTTTCATGGCGATGGAATCTGTGTGGTTGAATGGGCAGAAAAGGGGCTGCAGGTAGTGCCACAAGATAATCTGTTTATCTCCATGCACTATGTGGCGGTCTCCCAGACAGGAAGGTCTATCTCCTTGAAACCTCAAGGTGAGCGCTACAATGAACTGATGAAGCAACTCAGAAAAGAGAGGGAATTGTGGCCCAAAATGCGAAATGCCAAACAGTGCAGAGTTTGAAAGCCAAAGGTCAAAGCCCAAAATGATAACTCAAAACGGAAGGCTTCCTAACTTCTGTTCTCTCATTTCGCACTTTTGTTTCTGCTTCTTACATTCAGGTTGTTGACATGGAATTAGCTATAGATACTTCATCCAATATCGTCGGCATTGCTTTATCTCACAAGGGCGAAATACTAGCCTCGCTAACCTGGCAAACAAGGCAGAACCATACAACAGAACTGCTGCCCAATTTAGTTTGCCTGTCGCAGCAAACCAAGGTGGAGCTGCACTCTATAGAAGCAATCGTCGTCGCTAAAGGCCCGGGGAGCTTTAACGGACTTCGAGTCGGCCTAAGCACTGCCAAAGGGCTGGCTTTCACCCTACACATTCCTTTGCTTGGTATAAGTACATTGGAAGCTGAAGCCTATTCCTTCGCTTTTACCGGGCTGCCTCTGCGCGCCATTCACAAGGCTGGTCGCCAGGAATTAGCCACTGCGGTTTTTCGCCAAAAAGGTGATGAATGGCAATGCCTGGAGGCAGAAAACCTAGCCACAGTCGAGACTCTGCAGCGTCGCACTAGGCAAAAAACGCTTTTTTGCGGTGAAATTCCTGCCGACGTAGCAAGGCAAATACAGCACAATCTGGGCAGACGAGCTATAATTTGCCAAAATAACAGTCTATCCCGAGCCAGTTGTCTAGCGATATTAGGTTGGCGAAAATTGAGCAAAGGAGAACACGATGACCTGGTCACTCTGCAGCCATTATACCTTCGCCCTCCTCATATAACCAAGCCTAAAGAGAGAACGCCCTTTCTTTCACCACGAATGGAGCAACGGAAACAAACAGATGGAACCCCCCAAATTAGATGTTGAATATACCGCACGGTTTTGTTTTGCCTGTAGCCAGGAGAACCCAATAGGGCTAAAGCTGAAACCTGTTCAGGATGGGGAGAAAGTCACTGCCGAGTTCACCGCCGGGAAGTTTCACCAAGGCTGGGGCAATGCGATTCACGGCGGTATTCTCTATACCCTCCTCGATGAGGTAACTGCTTACGCCATGCTTTGCCATGGAATCGAACTTGGCGTCACTGCCAAGAGCGAGATAAGATTCAAGCAGTTGGCACCCATCAATGAGCCCATCCAAGCATCTGCCTGGGTCACCAAATTGACAAAACGGCTTGTAGAAGCTAAAGGACTGCTCAGCCTCAAGGACAATACAGTCATAGTCGATGGTAACTTCCTATTCTACGTCTTAAGACAGTCAAAGAAGACAATTCTCTGGGACATGGATGGAGTGATTTCCGACTCCTATTCCTTTCATTTTGCTGCCTGGCAAGAGACCTTCGCCAAAAGGGGCATAGAATTCGCCAGGGAAGATTTCAGCCGACTCTTCGGCACCAGGAATGATTTCATAATCAGCAGCGTGGTGGGCAAGGGCCTCCCCCAAAGAGATGTTAAATTCATGGTACAGGAAAAGGAAGAGACTTTTCGACGAAAGGCAACGGGACACATCAAGCCATTTCCCGGGGTACTGAGGCTGCTTGGCGCCCTCAAGAAGGGAAATTTTAGATTAGGATTGGTCTCGTCAGCACCCAGGGAGAATATCGATCTGGTCCTGAGTGAGCTTGATTTGGCAGGAGTTTTCAATTGTATTGTCTTCGGTCAGGAAGTGTCGGAAAGCAAACCCAGCCCTGACATATATCTCTTGGCCACCGACAAACTGCAGGCGACGCCTACCGATTGTGTGGTAATTGAAGATTCACCCCTGGGAGTGAGAGCTGCCAAAACTGCCGGGATGAAGTGCCTAGCTATAACCAACACACATCGCAGAGAAGATCTTGAAGAGGCTGATACAGTAGTTGATTCCCTGGAAAACGTGGATTTGATTACGCTGCTCATGAGAATCTAGAAATGAGCCAGGATAAGAAAGAAGGAGATTAAAATCATGGATAGAAGTCTAGTGCTCATCAAACCTGATGCCATACAACGGGCATTGGCTGGCCAAATCATTTCTCGCTTGGAAAGGAAGGGGCTTAAAATCATAGCTATGAAGATTTTGCATATGGACAAGGATTTGGCTCAACGCCATTACGCCATCCACAAAGGTAAACCTTTCTTTGACGATCTGGTAAGTTTCATCACTTCCAGCCCACTCATCGCCGTCGTCTTGCAAGGCGAGAATGCCGTGCAAATAATACGACAAATGATGGGAGAGACCGACCCTGCCAAAGCCTCCAGCGGCACTATTAGGGGGGATTTCGGTATTGATATTGGACGTAACCTAGTGCACGGCTCCGATTCACCGGAAAATGCCCGGACGGAAATAGATCTATTCTTCTCAGCAGAGGAAATCTTCGACTACGACAGAGAGCTAGATACGTGGATCTATTGAATTCTGACCACAGGGATCGCCTTATCCCATAATTTGTCTAGTTGATAGTATTCCCGCTCTAGCGGGCCGAAAATATGAACGATAACCGACCCAAAATCGGCGAGCAACCAACCCGAGTCAGCAGTGCCTTCATTATGATGAGGAACAACGCCTTTACCTCTTAATACCTCATCAATAGCCTGCCAGATAGCTTCAATATGCCGCTTGGTATCTCCGGTGCAGATAACAAAATAGTCAGCGAAAGAGCACAAAGCTCTGACGTCCAGCATGGCAATATCCCCCCCTTGCTTGTCAGATGCAAGCTCGGTAGCCAAGCGTGCTATTTTCTCCGCTTCCAGAAAGGCGCAAACCTCCTTACACGATTATACCACTTACTGCAATATTTGACTAACGCTCTCTTGCCATGTATATTGTGGAGATCTAAGGCTCTGCTAAAAGATTACCTCCCTTGCAGATTTGAGAAACAGATTTTTCGGTTTGCCACATATCTGATATAATTGAACGAAGGTAGAAATATGCAAACGAGATGGTGGCGTAGCGGCTTCTTCTATCTGCTGCTTTTGATAGTAGTGGGCGCCCTGATACTTGCCCGTGTCACGTCCGGAACAGCGCCCGAGCCAATAGATAAAATTGGGCTCTTCATCGACAAAGTTAAACAAGAGCAAATCGATACTATCCAGCAAAACGGTGATATCCTGATCGCCTTAAAAGGCGGTGAGGCTAAGTACAAAACCGGCTTTATTGGCAGTACTGAGGAGTTGCGCCAACTGCTCGAAAGCGAAGGGGTGGACCCCGGTATCGTTGCTTCCATAGTCGGTGGTATTGATTGGGGAGCAATAGGATTGACAGTCATTCTACCCATCGTACTGCTGGGAGCGCTGTTTTACTTCTTGTTCTTTCGGGCTGCCCGTGGTGCCGGCACACAAGCCTTCAACTTCAGCAAAAGCCGTGCTCGCTTGACCCTTGATAAGAGACCTGATGTGACTTTCGCCGATGTTGCGGGAGCAGACGAGGCCAAGGAAGAGGTCCAGGAAGTAGTGGAATTCCTCAGGTCCCCCCAGAAGTTCCAGGCATTGGGCGGACGTATTCCCCGAGGAGTGCTCCTCGTAGGGCCGCCGGGAACGGGCAAGACTCTACTGGCCAAAGCTATAGCTGGAGAGGCGAGAGTACCTTTTTACTCCATTAGTGGCAGCGAATTTGTGGAGATGTTTGTGGGTGTGGGTGCCGCCAGGGTCAGAGACCTTTTTGAGCAAGCCAAGCGCAACTCACCATGCCTCATATTCATTGATGAAATTGATGCTGTAGGTCGGCACCGTGGTGCTGGCCTAGGTGGAGGACACGATGAGAGAGAACAGACCCTTAATCAGATCCTGGCAGAGATGGATGGCTTCGATACAAATGCCAACGTCATCGTCATGGCCGCTACCAACCGCCCCGATATCCTCGACCCGGCGCTCCTTCGCCCAGGTCGCTTTGACCGCCACGTTATCATTGATCTACCTGATATAAAAGGTCGCAAGGCGATTCTGGAAGTACACGCCAAGGGCAAGCCGCTGGCTAAAGAAGTCGACCTTGAAATTGTAGCTAAGGAAACGCCAGGGTTCAGCGGCGCTGACCTTGCTAACATAATCAATGAAGCAGCCATCCTGGCTGCGCGGCGAAATCGCAAAGATATCACATTAAAGGAGCTTGAGGATGCTACTGACCGCACTATAGCTGGACCGGAAAGGAAAAGCCGTATAATAAGCCCCAAGGAGAAAGAAATATTTGCTTACCACGAAAGTGGCCATGCCTTGACCGCCAAGATGTTGCCTAATGCTGACCCTGTGCACAAGGTTTCCATTGTCTCCCGAGGAATAATCGGAGGCTGGACACGCCTCCTGCCATCCGAAGACCGTCATTTAGAGACTAAGTCTCAGTTTGAGGATAGTTTGGCAGTGAGCCTGGGCGGACGTGTTGCCGAGGAAATTACCTTCGGGGAAATGACTACAGGTGCCCGACATGACTTGCAGGAAGCAACTAAGCTAGCGAGAAAAATGGTGACGGAATACGGTATGAGCCAGAAATTGGGCCCAAGAACCTTTGGTCAAAGGCAGGAACTCATCTTTCTCGGTCGTGAAATTAGTGAACAGAGAGATTACAGCGACAAGATAGCTCAAGAAATAGACGAAGAAGTGCATAATATTATCCAGCGGGCCTACAATACCGCCAAGCAGATTCTGACCGCCAATAAAGAGAAACTGAGACAACTAGCCCAGGAGCTCATAGCCCATGAGACTCTGGATGAACCTGAGCTTGATAAAATATTTGAAGGTTTAGCACCACAGCCAACCCCAAGCTAAATCAAAACGCAAAGGTCAAGTCAAGATTCAATTTTTTGATTTCCTTTCACGGAGTCGAGCCGGCTACTTTCTTTGGCGACAATATCCTCATCTAGCTTGACAAATAGTGGTTCCGGTTGGCGCAGTACCTGCCCGGGAGGCAAAGACTGGATCTTCCAACCTCCTTCTTTCACAGTACCATCAAATCCCAGGAAAGAATGTAACCCTTCGGAACTGAAGGGGAGGAAAGGATACAGAATAGTCTTCAATGCTGCCAGTACAGAGAGGACAGTGTAGACGGATTTAGCTGAAGTCTGTCGGTTCGTCTTAATTGTCTTCCAAGGAGCTTGTTCGTCAAGGTAGCGATTAGCTTCCTGCGCCAGAGACATAGCCTGCCTAATTGCTTCTTTGAACTCACAGTGGTAAAGCAGCCCATCAACGCTGTCTAACGCAACTTCAGCCCCGTGAATCAAGCGCTGGCTGCGTTCGTCCAGTTCACCGGGCGCAGGCACAGCCCCATTGAAATTGCGATACGCAAAAGTAAGAACACGATGAGCTAAATTCCCGTAAGTGGCTACCAACTCATTATTATTACGACGGAGGAATTCGTGCCACGAAAAATCACTGTCCCCGCTTTCCGGCATGTTCGCAGCCAGAGCATATCTCAAGGGATCCGGCTTGTACCGTTCCAGGTAATCAGGGAGCCAGATTGCCCAGTTACGGCTGGTAGAAAGCTTCTTGCCCTCTATGGTCAGAAACTCATTAGCCGGAACATCGTAAGGAAGATTAAGACCGCCGCAACCCATCAACATCGCCGGCCAAACAAGGGTATGAAAAAAGATATTGTCCTTGCCGATGAAATAGAAACTCTTGGCATCGCCTTGCCAGAAATCTTGCCAGGCGTTATCGTCCCCCTGCAGTCTTGCCCATTCCTTGCTTGCCGATAGATAACCGATGACTGCTTCGAACCACACGTAAATACGTTTACGTTCAAAGCCCGGTTGCGGCACAATTACTCCCCAATCCAAATCACGGGTGATTGCTCTATCCTTCAATCCTTCATCCAAGAATTTCCACGTGGTGCTAACCACATGATGTCGCCAACCGGTCTGTCCTTTTATCCAGCCGGTCAACTGGTCCTGAAAGGAAGAAAGACGCAGAAACAAATGCTCCGAAGACTCAAAACGAGGCGGAGTAGCACAAATGTGACACCGAAGGTCTCCGAGCTCCCCTGAATTCAAAGGCTTGCCACACTCATCACATTCATCGCCTCGCGCTCTAGCGAAGCCACAGTTGGGACAAGTACCTTCCAGATAGCGGTCGGGAAGGAACCTTTGACACTTAGGGCAATAAGCTTGAAGCATCCTATCTTTGTAGATATAACCCTTGTTGAGCAAATTGAGGAATATGCTATGAGTAACTTGAGCGTGATTTGCTGTACCAGTGGTAGTAAATAAATCGAAGGAGATGCCCAGCTTATTCCAGCAATCAATAAACTGTTGGTGGTATTTGGCCACTACCTCTTGTGGCGTAGTGGATTCTCTCTCTGCACGAATTGTAATCGGGGCCCCGTGCTGGTCGCTGCCGGAAACCATCAGCACTTTATTGCCCTTAAGACGATGATACCGCGCAAAAATATCGGCTGGTAGATACGCACCAGCGATATGTCCTAGATGCAAAGGACCATTGGCATAGGGCCAGGCAACACCGATGAAAATGTGCTCGTTCAAATTATCACCGAAAGATTATTCTATTGTAAATCATTGGCTGACCTATGTCTTTGCCCCGAACTCCGCCTCAGACGATGATTACCGAAATCTATTCCTTCGGGAGAAAGGTGATTATTTGCTTTCCTTTCTCTGTTCCATATGAGACATAATCATGGCTCTGACAACAATCTATGCAAAGACGCTGCCGTTCATCCCCCTCCCCGTCGAGCAGAAGATAACGTTCCCCATGTTTGATAGGACGATGACAGCCATCACATTCTACCTTTCCTGTAGCAATACAACCTCGGCGCATTTTCGCTCCTTCCTTTCCTGAAATTTCAGCCAGGCTCGAGTCTTACCTTCAATAACGAGACTAAACTCCCCTCTCGGTTCGACAAAATGTTCCCTGGCCTGGCTCACCCTGCCCCGGAAAATCTCTTCGTGAACTTTAGTAAGCTCACGGCATACGGACACTCTTCTATCCCCTAGGACTTCCTCAATGTCACTCAACGCCTCCCTTAGGCGATGTGGTGTCTCGAAAGCCACTATAGTTCTGGGCTCATCGACGATTGAACTGAGAAAGCGCTGCCTTTGTCCCTTGCGGCGAGGCAAAAACCCGACATAAACAAACTGATCGGTCGGCAACCCGGACACAACTAGCGCCGTAACCACCGCCGAAACACCGGGGATCGGCACCACGGAAATTCCCCGTTCGACAGCAGCAACAATAAGATCGTAACCAGGATCACTTAGCCCGGGCATGCCAGCTTCCGAGACCAGAGCCAGGTCCTCCTTCTCGAGATAACCCAGTAAATAGTCAAGCTTGGCTCTTTTAGTATGCTCATGATAACTGGTCAACGAAGTCTCTATATTATACGCATCAAGCAAGCGGCGCGTTTTACGCGTATCTTCAGCAGCAATAAGTTTCACTTCGCCCAAAAGGCGCAAGGCACGCAAGGAAATGTCCTCCAGATTGCCGATTGGTGTAGCGACGACGTAAAGAATAGCCATGAGCTAGAATTATACTCGATAGCTATAATTTTATCTACAAATGTTCTTGACTTTGCACCGTTATGCTTGTATAGTTTGCTGCAATTTCTATCAAGGTAAAGAAAAATGCCTCACCCTAAATTCAAAGAAGTTGAACGCGCTTACGGATTCGATGAAGTCTCACTTGTGCCAGGAGACGTAACCCTTAATCCTGACCAAACCGATATAGACTTTACCGTAAGAGACTACACGTTGTCCATTCCCGTCCTGGCTTCAGCCATGGATGCCATCGTTGACACCGCCTTTGCCATTAAATTCAGCAAGCTCGGCGGGCTAGCCGTCCTTAATCTGGAAGGCGTACAAACAAGGTACGAAAACCCCGAGGAGGTCCTGAACCAAATCGCCCGAACCCCTGAAAAAGAGGTCACCTCCCTTCTTCAAAGAATTTACTCCGAGCCTATCAAGGAAAAGCTCATCAGCCAACGCATTGGAGCAATAA
>JALHUO010000071.1 GCA_022866545.1 Dehalococcoidia bacterium
CTCAAGTAGTATCAAATATGAGGAGAGATGAGAGATGAAGAAGGATTTGCTGTCAATAGCTGACCTGAATCGTCGGGAAATTGAGGGCCTCATAGAGCGGGCCCGCCGTATGAAGAAAGAGGGGATGACGCGTCTCCTTTCAGGGAAAACCTTGGCTCTCCTCTTTGAAAAGCCTTCCTTGCGGACGAGGGTCAGTTTTGAGATGGCCATGCATCAGCAAGGCGGGCACAGCATCTACCTATCTCCAGAGGAAGTAGGCCTGGGCAAGAGAGAGTCAACGGCCGACATAGCTCGTGTGCTAAGCCGCTATGTTGACGGCATAGCCGCTCGCACATTTTCCCAGGAGACTCTGCGTGTTCTGGCTGGTTATTCTTCTGTGCCCGTAATTAATGCCCTGTCCGACCTGGAACACCCCTGTCAGGCTCTTTCCGACCTTCTGACCATCTACGAAATGAAAGGAAAACTTACTGGCTTGACTCTGGCATTTATTGGCGATGGCAATAATGTCGCCAATAGCTTGCTTTTCTCTGCCACTCTGGTGGGCATGGATTTCCGCCTCGCCTGTCCCCCGGGCTATGAAATCAAAGAGGCGATATTGAATCAAGGGAAGAAATTCGCTGCTCGCAGTGGCAGCCAGGTCTTGTTAACCAGCGACCCTCACGAAGCAGTCAAGAATGCTGATATAATCTATACTGATGTATGGGTCAGTATGGGGCAGGAGGCGGAAGCTAAGAAACGTCGTCGTGCCTTCTCCAACTATCAGGTGGACGATAAGTTGTTGGACCTGGCTAAACGGGATGTTTTGTTCATGCATCCCTTGCCGGCGCACCATGGTGAAGAGATCTACGCCGGGTTGCTGGATGACCCCCGTTCAGTGGTCTTTGACCAGGCGGAAAACAGGCTTCAGCTACAAAAGGCACTACTACTGAAGCTGCTGTCAAATCGCAAGGTATCAGGCAAATGACCGGGCCTATTGTAGCCATTGTGGGCAGGACCAATGTGGGCAAGTCCACCCTGCTTAACCGTCTGGCGGGTAGGCAGCTAGCCGTGGTTGCTGACTTGCCGGGAACCACGAGGGACCGTGTTTTTGCGTTTGTTTCCTGGCAGGGGCGGGAGTTGACCGTGGTTGACACCGGTGGCTGGCAGGCAAAGCCACAGGGGTCTTTGGAGCAGAAGGTCAAGCAACAGCTCGAAGTAGCTATTGCCCAAGCGGACGCCATCATCCTTCTGGTAGATGTCAAGGATGGGGCTATTGCCGCCGATGAAGAAATTGCCGGTGTACTGCGTGCCGCCAACAAGCCAATCATACTGGCAGTAAATAAGGTGGATTCTGACAAACAGACCAGTCAGGTGCCCGATTTCTACCGCTTAGGCATAGGTGAACCTGTAGCTATCAGTGCTCACCATAACCGCGGAATAGATGAGTTGATGGAGGCTGTCTTAGCTTCTTTACCTGCGCAGCCTATCAGCATTGCCGAGCCGGGAGAAGCTAAATTGGCTATCGTGGGGCGACCTAATGTGGGCAAGTCAACCTTGTTGAATGCATTGCTGGGGGAAGAAAGGGCCATTGTTCATGAGTCTCCGGGGACGACTCGCGACTCGATTGATGCCACAATTAATTGGGGTGACAAGAGAATCGTGCTCGTTGATACCGCCGGGATTAAACGCCGTGGAAGGGTCGGTGTTGGAGTAGATTATTATAGTTTGCTGCGCGCCCTTCAGGCTATCAACCGCTGCGATGTTGCCTTACTTCTGATTGATGCCAGTGAATTTATTACTGCCCAAGATATGCATATCGCAGGCTATATTATTGATGCTGGGAAGGGTGTGATGTTGTTGGTCAACAAATGGGATCTTGTAGCCCAGGAACAAAGAGAGAGATTCAAACAGAGCCTGGGACAAAGACTCAGATTTGCCTCCTACGCGCCTGTCATTTACATCTCTGCCAAATCAGGACAAGGAATAGATGGAATTCTGCCCCTAGCCTGGGAAATCTGGCAGGAAAGACAAAAGCAAATAGCGCGAACAGCAGTTGACGAGTTAGTCAAACAGGTAGTAAGTAAGCATCCCGCCCCCCGCACAGGTTCCAGACGGTTACATATTGTCCGGGCCTATCAGGATGAGTCTCAACCAGCGACTTTTATTCTCGAGGTTAATGATCCCAAGCTGGTTCATTTTTCCTATCAGCGCTACCTGGACAATAGGCTTCGCCAAGGCTTTGGTTTTCGCGGCGTTCCTGTGAAGGTGATTTTCACCAAGGCTGCCCGTAAAATCAATAAGAAGATAAATGTGACAGCACAATGATAGCTGAGTTCGTTGCTGTAGTGGTCATTGCCTATCTCCTTGGCTCCATTCCCTTTGGCTTGATAATAGGCAAGCTCAAGAGTGGTGTAGATATCAGGGAGCAGGGAAGTGGCAAGACCGGCGCCACTAATTTGATGAGAGTGGCGGGCACCAAGCTCGGCTTTTTTGCTCTGGTTCTTGATGTGGTTAAGGCTACTGCGGCAGTCATTTTGGCCACAATAATTATAGATCGTGACAGCGGCGTCTTAACCGTTGGTGCTGTGTCCGTGTATTGGCAGTATGTAGCCCAAGTTGCAGCTGGTTTGGCCGCGGTGGTGGGACATAACTGGCCCGTATTTGCGAAGTTCAGGGGAGGCAGGGGGGTGGCTGCCTATTTCGGCACGTTATTCGCACTTTTCTACCCTGCGGGCATATTTGGTGCCGAAGTTCTGGCTATAGCGGCATTACGTAGTCGGCACATGTCCCTTGGTTCTCTTCTGGGAGCCTTAGCTACCTGGTGCTTGATGCTGCCTCTGACCATTGTGTACAGGTTGCTTCCTCCTATCTATCTAATTTACGGTTCTGTAGTTGTTGCATTGATTGTCTATCAGCACCGGGATAATATAAAACACCTAAGACAGGGCACGGAACGCCGATTATGGTGAGGAAGCGCCAGAGGGAATCCCCAAAAGCTACTATCATTGGCAATACTTCCTGGGGCAATACCTTAGGGGCTCTGCTGAGTGATAAGGGGGTGGAGGTGAGACTGGTGACGCGAAGCGCGGCTGAGGCCGAAAATCTAGACCAAGAACGGCGTAGCTATTCCTCTACCAGCCACATCGAAGAAGCCTTGAGCAAGGCTGTCCTGGTAATCTGGGCGGTCCCCTCTCAAAAGTTGCGAGAAAATGTCGCTCAAGCCAAAGACTATCTCACCGGTTCGATGCTATTGATGAGCGCCGCCAAAGGATTGGAAGTAGATAGTGGCAAAAGGATGTCGGAGGTGCTGTCAGAAGAGATTGTTCCTTCTTTAAGAGGGCAAATTTGCGTTCTCTCTGGTCCTAATCTGGCTGGGGAAATTGCCCAAGGTCTCCCGGCTGCTTCGGTCATTGCTGCTCATGATATAGCCTTAGCGGAAAGAGCTCGGAAGTTGATGGAGGCGCCCAAGTTCGTCATATCTAGTAGCGATGATGTTATTGGAGTTGAATTAGGAGGGGCTCTGAAAAACATTATAGCTCTGGGTGCAGGCATGATGGATGGGTTAGGCTTGGGTGACAACGCCAAGGGAGCCTTCATTGCCTGGGGGTGGACTGAAGTTGTTTCCCTGGGCGTAGCTTTGGGGGCCAGGGCTGGCACTTTTTACGGTCTGGCCGGTTTGGGCGACCTGATAACTACCTGCGCCAGCACTTTGAGCCGGAATCATTATGTTGGCTTCGAACTGGCTAAGGGCCGTTCCTTGTCTCAAATATCTGCGTCTATGCCACACGTCGCCGAGGGGGTCGCTACCAGTGCGGCAGTCCACCGGTTGGCGAAGAACCAGGGGCTTAAATTGCCCATTATCGACCTCATTCACGGCGTTCTTTTTGAGGCACTGCCCGCGAGTCGGGCTTTGACTGAGTTTAAGGAACTAGCAGCAAGCCATTACTGCTCTCTGGCCTGGGCGTCTTGAGGGGGTTCAGTCCGAGGTAGTACCTTGGCCAATTCCTCAAAAAGATGACGCTGGTCTTTATCGAGGTGCTGTGGAGTTGTTATGACCACCTTGACGAGCAAGTCTCCTCTGCCCTTGCCATCAATGTAGGCGATTCCCTTGCCTTTGCAGCGAAAGGTTTTCCCATTTTGAGTTCCCGGCGGTATTCTTAGATCTACCTTTCCATCTAAAGACGGCACTTTCACCTCATCGCCCAAAGCAGCTTGGGCAAAATTGATGGACAATTCATAAAGAATGTCACTGCCGTCTCTACGGAATAGATTGTCTGGCTTTACTGAGAGGGTGATATAGAGGTCGCCGGGTGGGCCTCCATTTTCGCCGGCGCTCCCTTCTCCATCCAACCGTAGTTGGTATCCGTCATCCACACCAGCCGGAATAGTAACCTTTGTCTTGCGCTTTGCCTTTATTCTCCCCCTGCCCTGGCACTGAGAACAAGGATTGCTTATCACAGTACCTCTGCCTCCACAGCGAGAACAGGCGATGGTACTGGTATATCGCCCAAAGATGCTTTGTTGGACTCTTCTCACTTGCCCTGTGCCGCGGCAATCCGGACAGGTCTCAGGATTTGTGCCCGGCTCGCTGCCAATGCCACGGCAAGAAGGACAGAACTGGATGCGTGGTATTTCAACTTCCTTGGTGCAGCCGAATACCGCTTCCTTGAAGGAAAGAGTGAAATGGCTCTGTAAGCTGTCTCCCTTCTGGGGAACGCGCTGAGCAGTCCGCCGAAAAACGGTGCCCAAATCGCCGAAGAAGGATTCAAAAATATCTCCCAGCCCACCAAACTCAAAATCGGGGAAGCCTCCCTCAACATCTACTCGGCCATAGCGGTCATACCTGTTTCTTTTCTCA
>JALHUO010000072.1 GCA_022866545.1 Dehalococcoidia bacterium
AAAGCCATTAACAGCATAAAGGGAAGCAGTATCATCATAGCCGGCAGCGGTATGGTAACCGGGGGCCGCGTAAAGCATCACATCGTCAACAACATCAGGAGACCGGAAAGCACGATACTGTTCATCGGCTATCAAGCGGAGGCGACGCCGGGCAGAATCTTGCTGGATGGCGCCAGGGAAATCCGTCTCTTGGGGCAAATGCATCCGGTGAGGGCACACATTGAGAAAATCGATGGTTTTTCGGCCCATGCCGACCGCGATGGACTGTTGGTCTGGCTATCTGACATCCGTGTCCCGCCGCGCTGTGTGTTTGTCACTCACGGGGAAGAAAAGGCAGCCACCAGCTTTGCCAGGATTCTGCAGGAAAGGACCGGATGGACGGTGAAAGTTCCTCAATACAAGGATACTGTGGAGCTGGTCTAAGGCCACAAAGAAGGTCTGACTGTGACAAGTGGCTGCGACAGGACTTGACCCAACGTGAAGAGTCTTACCGGAGCCGGTAGCCTAACCTGGGCCTTTCAAGTTCACAAGTATATTCTTTTATTTCGCATGTAGGTATAATGTTGTGAATGCTATATGACGTCGAAGGATACGCGTAGGATGAATCGGATAAGAACAGGGTTAAATGGTAGGAGGTGTTCATGATAGATTACATGGTCAGCTCTTTCCTCTCTTTCTTTCAGAACCCCAGCGGCTGGGGGGTTTATCTTGCCATGGCCATCGGTCTGGCTATAGGCTTTGGTGGGGTCTGGCTGACTGGTTATTGGCCGCCGCTCTTTAAGAAGCCGTGGCTCTGGGCGGTGCTCGTAGGCAGTGCCTTTCTAACCCCGGCTGCTGTTTCTTTCATTCAGCTTCCTCTCCAGATTTGGACCGGACAGGCACTGAACTATTTCTGGAGCCAGGAGACCCTCATACGTTGGATTCTTCTGGCCGCGATACCATCAATGCTTCTCACCGGACTGGTCCAGGAAGGGGCAAAGCTCGTACCGGTGGTTGTTTACTGGCGGCGCAGCGGGAAGAGTCTTGACCCCAAGCTCGGGCTTGTCATCGGCGCCGTGGCTGGAGCCGGATTTGCCATCTTCGAAGCGCAGTTGGCGCACAATCAGATCTTTGCCTCAGGGTGGACCTGGGGAGCAGTGCAAACCTATGGCCTCTGGGCGTTGGCGGGATTTTGGGAGAGGTTCTTCACAGTAGCGGCTCATATCGCTTTTTCTGGCCTGGCTGGCTATGGTCTGGCTAAGGGTTGGGGATGGCAGTTCTATCTCATGGCGTCTGTTCTGCATGGTGTACTGAGCTATGGTGCGGTTTTGTGGCAAACAGAACTCCTTACCACGATTCAAGTGGAAATCTATATTGCGGCTGTGGCTGTGCTGGTAACGGGTTGGGCTCTGTGGCTCCGCTGGAGAAAAAGGACGGTTGCGGCTGAGCCGGGAATATCATCTCCCGAAGTTATGACCACCGAAACCGGATTGCCACCCGGAGAATCATCAAATCAGGAATAAACTGTTCTGTAAAAGGAGGAAAGCATGGCAGAGGAAAAGGAAAAGCACTGGTACCGGCGGCGCAGCGCGGTGACTTTGGCAGGCCCAATCTGGTTCATCGGCTGGCTATTTACCATCGGTTATGTCAATCTTCTCTGGTGGCAGATCATACTGGGCATAGTAATCTGGCCGTACTTCTTAGGCCAGGCACTGGGGGGCTGACGCTTGGGTGAGCGCCCTCTGACTTCAGCTATCATGAAGGAAAGCAGTGGTGGCAGCGGCTGGATCTCATAAAGAGAGAGTGTAACCCTGAGCTATTGTGGATCCGAAAAGTATGGGTCCACCTGCCGATTTCCTATCTACTATTATTGAACTGCTAATATCCTTTGCTTAGATAACACGCGTACGCTGGATACGTTGTCTTCATCGGGTTGTAAACAAAACCCTGTATCCAATCTCGAAAGAAATAGAAACCCAGTACTTGAACCAGCATGACGCTGGGGACTTCGTTATAATATAACTCTGCTATCTGATCATAGAGCATCTGCCGTTCTGTATGGTTATTTGAGGAGATTGCTGCTTCAATAAGATTGTCTGCTAGTTGATTATTGTACCGCTGCGCTTTTGCGAAAAAACCCTGACTATGCATATAAGGAAAAACGAAGTTATGGGGATCAGCATAGTCAGCAGTCCAGCCAGCGACATAGATAGGCAAACGTCCCAGCGCTATCTCGTCAACTATGTTTGGCCACAACATCAACTGAGTGTTTATCTTAAATAGTGGATTGATCTCGAATAGATTATTCTGCAGTATTTCGCAAGCAGCCTTTCCTGTCGGGTCCCCAAACCCATATACAAGTGTGATCTCAAAGCCATTTTCCCATAGTAGGCCGTCCCAGGCGGCTCTCAAGTGCTCCTCTGCCTTTGCCAGATCCAGTTCATAAACTGGCCAGTCCGGTTTATAGTAAGGTAGGCCTTTGACTATCGGTGAAGATATTTGCTCCGCATAGCCTGCCATTGCCTCATTGATATAAGCATTCCAGTCAAAAGCATAAGCAAAGCCTTTGCGCACATCAAGATCACTGAAGAAATCTGTGGGTATACCATTGCCATCTAACTGGCCGCTGCCAATGAACATACTGGCAGGATTGATATCGAACTGGAAGAAAAGAGCTTGATTCTGTAATGTAGGTAAGCTATCGTAAACTAGGACTCCCGGCATTTCTCCTGCTTCCTGGTATGCTTCAGGCGGAACAAAGGCGCAGTCAGCATCGCCTGATTGCAGCCTAGATCGTCTGGGGCCCCACTCTTCATTTACCGTGACGATGACTTTGGCAAAATGGGCTGGTGCACCCCAATAGTCGTCATTTCTCACTAAGCTTATGTCAGTTCCTCGTCTCCAGTTCTCCAGCATGAACGGGCCGGTGCCACAGGCTATCGAATTGATTGGAGAGCCACCAGGAACAGGGTTGTTCAAAGCTTCGTACGATTCCTCGGTCCCATTCCAGTCACCATTCTGTATACACCAATCCATATCAACTACAGAACCCCAGGACGAGGCGAGAATCTGCAAGAACGGTTCATACGCGGTAGCTAAATTGAACTGTACCCACTGGCCATCGACTTCTACTTTGCTCTTGATCTCCTCAAGCGGGATCAGGCCACCATCGGTTCGAGACGAGTAATTGCCCAGGCCGAAAAGAGGTTCAAAGAGCATCCATTGCGGTCCCCGCGCAACATCCTGCACCATCCCCCTCTCAAAAGAATACTCGACATCTTCCGGGGTTAGCGTATTTCCATTGTGGAAAGTCACCCCTTCACGAATCTTGAATCTATAGGTCTTTCCGTCTTCGGAAATCGTCCAATTTGTCGCCAGCGATGGAACAAACTCGCTGGTACTATTGCCATCAAACTGAATTAGTGTTTCGTAGATGGCTTGTATCCGCCCGGCACTTTCACCATCATAGGCATAGGCGGGATCCAGACTAACAATATCGAAACCACACGCTACGACAAAGGTATCGGGATTCTTGATTTCCGAAGGCCCGCCATTGCAGGAAAAAGGGCGCGATACTAATAGCGAGATACATATGATAACTATTATGCTGGCTGCGATTATAGCAGCTACTCTTTTCTTCGTCATTTTCTCCCCCGTCAATATTCAAGTTCAGGCGACCAGCATTATGATCAAAACAAGTTTATATCAAATACCGAGGGTTTTGTAAACTCATCTAGCGTGTTTGAATTTCTTCACGATATGAAAAGGGGCATTAGAAAGCAGAGAGCGATGTCTATCTTGTTGATGTCAATAACCAAATAAAGTCAGTGACTTAGGTTCGCGACGTCCAGCCTACTAGTATGATTGTGAGTGAGACAATAAGGGGCAGCGGGTGAATTGAACCAGTATCTAAACTGCAAATGGTATAATGGTATGAGTCATATTCTATTGACTGGAAGTGGCAATGGGGCGTAGAAAGAAACCTGTATCCTTCCGTACTTCAGAGGTATCACATGTAGTCGGCGCTACCTATAACCAGCTTGTGTATTGGGACAAGACAGGCCTGGTGAGGCCGAGTCTGAGAGCAGCATCCGGAAGAGGTTCGCGCCGTCGCTATTCTGTAGAAGACATTTTCGAACTAAAAATTCTGATGAAGTTGCTGGATAGCTCGGTGCCTCTACAGCGGATACGGTCGAGCTTTCGCTTTATACGGGGTCAATCCAGAGCTTTGTCATCCTTCTTAGTGCTCACGGACGGGAAGACAGTCTATTTGTACGAGGACTATGATGTTCTGGTGGACACGTTAAAGGAAGGCCAGACAGTATTGCGTATCGCAGTTCAAGACCTGATTGCAGAAGTGCAAGCAAAATTGACCAGTGGATAGTGAACATGGAAGGTACCCAGTCTGTACCAGTTGGAGCGTATGGCGGCGGCTCGGCTTGGACTATTGTGCATTTCTTGGGCCACCCATATTGTCAAAACAGCGAACCAGTTGATATAATTTCTGCTATATCACAGACAAGGAGGTCATGAACATGAACATGTGTAGTACCTGCAAAACCCACAATCCGGGGAAAACCGCTGCTAAACCTGCAGCGAAGCCGGCAACGAAAGCAACCCCCAAGAAGAAATAAGAGACTAGTCGAACTGGCGGCGGTGGGACTTGAACCACAGGGGATAGGTGGTCAGTCCCGCGGAAGGCTTTTTCGTTCGAGAACATAGCCGTAATGGCGGCAGTTGCCAACCCTATCCCGATTCCCATTGGCATTAGTGGGAAAGAGTTCGTGTGCTGTGCTTCCTGCACAGCTATGCTGGGTTAAGGTGTGTTGCGCTAAGACCAAACGATGCAACGGTTCCGGGTACTTTTGTTCGCCCTCCTCAGCAATATCGGTCCGGGATGATATACGCCTGACTCAATACTCACCGTCTTTCGGCCGGTGTCTTGCCCTCGCACCAAAGCAATACCTGACAGGACGAGGCAATAAGTATAGGACTGCTATGCTTCAAAGCAAGAGCTAGTAGGTAGGTCTGATATGAAGAAGGCAGCAATAATAACTGGAGTAGTGGCAGTGGTAGGGGTAATTTGTGCCGTGTTAGTCTTGAGGGGTTGGCCGGGAGTTCTCATTGGGTCTGGAAATCTCGAGACGGAGGAGTATGCCTTTGCCAATTTCACTAGAGTTGAGATCAGCAGCGCTTTTGAATTTGAAATCAAGCAATCTAGCTCATACAGCATAAATATTACCGCGGACGATAATGTAATAGACTATGTCCAGGTTTCCCAGGACGGTCAGATTTTGAAGATAAGGGTTGGGGGTGTCCCAACGAGCTTCAGGAGCGTAACTCTGAAGGCTTTGGTGACCATGCCGCAGCTTGGCGGCCTGACTGTCTCTGGAGCATCGCGCGGTATTGTTTCCAACTTCAATTGCACTGAGGCTGTGAGTATCGCGGTATCGGGAGCCAGCAGGGTTACCGGCGACATTACAGCAGGTGATATCGAATTTGATGTAAGCGGAGCAAGCACGGTTCAGTTGGAGGGGTCTGCCGACGACATGACCGCCAGGGTAAGTGGCGCTAGTCTCTTCAGTCTTGACGATTTCACAGTCAATAATGCGGACGTCAACATTAGCGGTGCCAGCACCGGCACCATAAACCTGGACGGCAGACTGGATGCTAACGTCAGTGGTGCATCAACACTATTGTATATTGGCGATCCTATAATGGGCGCTATCGATGTATCCGGTGCGTCTACACTCAGTAAGAAATAAAAAACTTCACTAATGCGACATAGTCGGATCAACTAGATACGGTTACCATTGGCCATCATCGCTGTGTTTCTTCGTCATGGTGATAGGCCATTTGGTTTTTCGGGATTTCACACCTGGTCATTTGGTCGTGGTTTACGTAGGATACGCTTGCGGAATATGAGTAATGCCCTGATCGGTTAGAGAGAATTTATGTTAATTGGTGGCAGCGACTGGATTCGAACCAGTGACCAAAGGCTTATGAGTCCTCTGCTCTACCGTCTGAGCTACGCTGCCAGGAAAAAAACAGTTTAGCATTGGCTAAGGAAGACGGTCAAATAGGGCGTGATCATTCATTGGTCATGACAAAGAGAATTTGAGCCGTTATAATCTAATGCGGCAAATTGAGCGATATGGGAGGCTCAGATTGAAAGAACCGTTTGGCATATTCGTAGAAAGCGAGCTGGGCGCTGGTGTTTTGCTTATCACCTGCGGCTTGCCGGGCACCTGGAAAACTGAGACAAGCGAGGAAATCTCCAGGATTAAGGGCTACCCTATCCTGCGGTCCGACCTGATTAGACTGGAGGTGCTGAAGGACGAGAACATATTTGACGAGAAGATCGCCTCAGATATGAGCAAGCGGACAATGGTCTATGATGAGACCTTCCGACGGGCAGAGGAGGCTCTTAGAAAGGGCGATAGTGCAATAATTGATGCCACCTTCGTCACCCAATCGTTGAGAAGACGGGCGGCTGAGATAGCCGCCAGACACAATAAGACATTCGTCATCCTTGAGACCCATTGCCCGCAGGAGGTAGCCATCGCCCGGATACTAGAACGTACCCAGGACAATTATGAGTCGAATGCCCTCACCGAACAGGCCTACCTCAACAATAAGAGGAAATTCGAAAAAGTGGACGTGGACGACCTGAGGCGGCTATATCCCGAGCTTACGATTATGCACCTGACAGTCGATACCCGATATGACCCGCCCGAGGATTGGTACATCATTGGTATGGGAAAGAGATAGGTAACTTCCTTTGTCACCCTGAGCAATAGCGAAGGGTTTCAGATTCTTCACTCCGCTCGGAATGACAGAAAATAAAGGGTGATTCATAAGAGATAGAAGTGAAGATAGATTTGCACATCCATACCAAGACCGGCTCGGACGGTAATCTAAGTATCGAGGAGGTTTTCCAGGAAGCCAAGAGTAGAAACATCAATCTTATCTCGATAACCGACCACGATTCTATGACCTGCCAGGGGAGGGCTATTGCCCTGGCGGGCAAGCATGGCATATCTTACATCACAGGGGTGGAATTAAACGTAACCTTCCATTATCCGGAAGGCAACAAGGATGTTTCTCTGGATTTTCTGGGATATGGGTATGACGTCGGCAATCAAAAACTCAAGACTAAGCTTCAATTGATAAAAGAATATAGAAAAAGAAGGGCGCGTAAAATTCTGCAGAACCTGAATATTGAGTTCGATAAAGAGGGCATCGACAGATTTACCGAGGCAGATCTCAAGAAAATAGAAGAGAGTGTGGACGGCGTGTTCGGGCGACCACATATAGCGAACTACCTGGTGGGAAAAGGGATTGTGAAAGATAAGCAAGAAGCCTTCGATAAATATCTGGTCAAATGCGATGTCCCCAAATATCCGCTTTCTTTAGCTGAAGCGTCACAGTTGATCAGGAATGCCGGGGGCATACTGATACATGCCCACCCCGGTGACCCCAAGGGGACGTCCCTGGCAAGCATGACGCATGACTTAGAAAAACAAACGAAGGTCATAGAAAAATATATGCTACAATACGTCGATGGTATTGAGTGCTGGCATACGGAACATGACAATAGAACCACAGCACACTATATTGAGTTTGCCAAGAAGCACGATATGATCATGACCGGCGGCAGCGATTGTCATCAGAAACCGCTCCTTATGGGCACATTGGATATACCTGATTGGGTTGCTGAGCAATTCAAGCTAATGTCGTTTTCACGGAGCTGAAAAGATGAAGAACTATGACGTCAAAGACCTGTCCCTGGCCCGAGAGGGCAAGCTTCGCATTGACTGGGCTGGCAAGGAAATGCCAGTCGTCAGGCTGATAAGTGAAAGATTCGGCAAAGAGACGCCCCTGGCGGGAGTGCGTATTTCTGCTTGTCTGCACATCACCACCGAGACGGCTAATCTAGCTCTGGCTCTAAGAGAAGGTGGTGCCGAAGTAGTTCTGTGCGCCTCCAATCCTTTAAGTACCCAGGACGATGTAGCTGCTGCCCTGGTGGACTATGGCATCCCTGTCAATGCCATCAGAGGTGAAGATAACAAGACGTACTACAAACATATCATCGCCGCCCTGAAACATAAGCCACACATCACCATGGATGATGGCGCGGACCTGGTTTCCACCCTTCATAAAGACTACACCAAACTGGCTGCTAATGTAATTGGCGGCACCGAAGAAACGACCACTGGGGTCATCAGGCTGAGGAACATGGCGAAGGCTGGCAAGTTGATTTATCCCATTATCGCCGTGAACGATGCTCAAACCAAACACCTCTTTGACAACAGGTATGGAACGGGGCAGAGCACAATTGATGGAATTACCAGAGCCACCAATATACTGTGGGCGGGGAGGAAGGTGGTTGTTTCGGGCTATGGCTGGTGTGGCAAGGGAATAGCCAAACGGGCTCAAGGGCTAGGGGCGCACGTTATCATCACCGAGGTGCAGCCCATACCGGCTCTGGAAGCGGCCATGGATGGCTATCGGGTCATGCCTTTGATCAAGGCATGTGAGATGGGAGACGTCTTCATCACCGCCACCGGCGACATGAATGTCATTGATGAGAGACACATTTCACGGATGAAGGATGGGGCTATTCTGGCTAACAGCGGTCACTTCAACGTAGAAATAAATATCCCAGCCCTGGAAAGCCTGGCCAAATCGAAGAAGCGAATACGTTCTTCCGTTGATGAGTACACTTTGGGCGATGGACGGCGTATCTATCTGCTGGGCGAAGGCAGGCTAATAAATCTGGCTGCTGCCGAAGGGCACCCGGCTAGCGTTATGGACATGAGCTTTGCCAACCAGGCTCTATGTCTGGAATATCTCACCAAGATGAAGGGACAGCTCAAGCCCGCAGTCTATCCTGTGCCCGAGGAAATCGACCAGAAAGTAGGCAGGCTGAAGCTTGCCTCCATGAATATCACCATTGATTCCTTGACCAGGGAGCAGAAAGAATACCTGCAAAGCTGGGAAGAAGGAACCTAAAAAGGAGCAAGAAATGCCGAACAGTTTCAATCAATCGGATTCCTATTTAGCCACTGCGGAGTCGGTCACTGAGGGACATCCTGATAAGCTGTGCGACCAGATTTCAGATGCTATTCTGGATGCCATGCTCGGACAGGACCCTTTCGCCCGGGTAGCCTGCGAGGTCTCTGTGGCTATGGGCATGGTGATAGTCCTCGGTGAGATCACCTGTAAGACGTACGTAGAGATTCCTGAAATTGTGCGCCAGGTAATCAAAGACGCGGGCTATACCAAACCCGAATATGGCTTTGATTACCGAACTTGTGGAGTGCTCGTCTCGCTTAAGGAACAGTCAAGCGACATCGCTGCCGGAGTTGGCCAATCTTGGGAAGCGAGGATGGGAGAGGTAACTGACAAGGTTTTGGACAAATCTGGTGCTGGTGACCAGGGAATGATGGTTGGCTTTGCCTGCAAAGAGACTCCTGAGTTTATGCCTTTGCCTATTGTGCTAGCACACAAGCTATGCCAGCGCTTGGCTCAGGTGAGAAAAGACAAAACTGTACCTTATTTAAGGCCCGATGGTAAATCTCAGGTGACTATAGAATACACTCGTGGCATACCCAAGAGGGTGGTCTGTATCGTTATTGGTGCTCACCACAATCCCGGTGTGGAACGTGACGTCATCGAGCACGACCTCATAGAGCAGGTGATCAAGAAGATCATTCCTGCCAAATTGCTGGATAAGAAGACTGAGTACTACATTAACAGCGCTGGTCAGTTTGTAATCGGTGGTCCTGTGAGCGATACCGGTTTTACCGGGCGTAAAATCATTGCCGATACTTATGGCAGTGCCTGTGGACATGGTGGGGGCTGCTTTTCAGGCAAGGACCCTACTAAAGTGGACCGCTCCGCCACCTATATGGCCAGATATGCCGCCAAAAATATCGTAGCTGCCGGACTGGCCGATTACCTCGAGCTTCAGGTTGCCTATACCATCGGAAAGGCGCACCCACTGTCATTGTCCCTAGAGACCTTCAGCACGGGAAAAGTCCCCGATGAAACCATATCAAGTCTCGTCAGCAAGCATTTCGACTTTCGTCCTGAGGCCATCATGAAGACTCTAGACCTGCGCCGGCCTATCTACCGCCAGACTGCCGCCTACGGGCATTTCGGAAGAGAAGACCTCGACCTGCCCTGGGAGAGAACAGATAAGGCTAAGATACTAAGAAAAGAAGCGGGCTTGTAAAAGTGCCAAGCCAAAACCAAATTAAGAGTCCTCTTAGCACTATGTCCTGACTCAACAATTCGTTATGTTGCTACCAATTGGGCGAAGTACTGTGAGGCAGTAGGCGATAAATCACGTCATCGGTGTCCAGCAGAAAACCATTGGATTCTAGTTGCGGCGCTCTTCCTACTAACAGTGTTTATACATGATATTGATTGAAAAATGGCGGAAGGAGTATTATTAGGTATGACCGCATAGCGCTTCAGGATACCGACCACCTGCTCCTGAAGCAATCATAGCGGTAACATTAACGTAAAAGGTGGACCAATTACTGGGGAAAGGTCAGTATTATATGATGGCTTTCAATATACCAGAACCCATTTTCTCAAAAATTAAGACTGCAGCGATGTATTTACTTAAAATCGCCATCCTAGCTGTGGTCTATCAGTTAGCTGCCCGGCTTGGACTGGAGATGGCTTTTCTGCAAGTGAATACTTCACCGGTCTGGCCCCCTACAGGAATCGCCCTGGCCGCTTTATTGATCTTTGGGTACAAGCTCTGGCCCGGAATTTTCCTTGGTGTATTGTTTGGCTTTTTGATCGATGGCGGTCAATTAAATATTGCTTTAGGGATAGCATTGGGCAACACATTAGAAGCGTTGGCTGTGGTGTATTCTCTGAAACGTTTTATCGGTTTCCACAATCCTATTGATCGCATCCGTGATGTAGTCGGGCTGGCGGTTTTTCCCGTATTCGGCACAGCCATTGGGGCTACCATCGGAACTATGGTGTTGATGCTGGCGGGCTCTGTAGCATCGTACGGATTCGGCGCAATTTGGTTGACGTGGTGGATTGGCGATCTGCTTGGTGCGCTGGTGATTGCACCGTTGCTGTTAGTCTGGATTACCACTGCCCCTTCGCGGTACAAGAAATCTACATATGTTGAAGGAGCAGTACTCTTAGTATTGATTATCTTGGTAACCTATTATGTCTTCAGCAGCCTACCTCCTGTCGAAGTCTTCCATCACGCATTGATCTATACTATTTTCCCCTTTACGATTTGGGCTGCCTTGCGTTTTGGTCAGCACGGTGCCACAATCGCCATCCTGCTGGTTTCAGGAATTGCCATTTGGGGAACAGTCCAGGGAGTGGGACCATTCTCCTTGGGGTCGAGAAATGAAAGCCTGATCTTATTACAAACTTTCCTGGCGGTGGTCTCCCTGACATCACTGATTCTGGCAGCCGCTACGATCGAGCGTAACAAAGCCAATAAACAGCTCCATGCGCTCTCCCAACGCCTGATGAAAGCCCAAGAAGAAGAAAGGTTGTACTTATCCCGCGAACTCCATGACGGATCGGGGCAAGTGCTGGCTGCTCTGATGATGCAACTTGGCCAGCTGGAGCGGGATGCCGAAAAGCCAGAAGCTGTCCATACTCGAATTGTCGAATTAAAGCACGCCGCTAATGCGATACAAGACGATCTGCATCGGTTGGCCGTCAATTTACGGCCTGCTAGCCTGGATCATCTTGGTTTGATCACTGCCTTACAGCAGTTCCTAGGTGAGTTTAGTCGACGGCACAGTATTCAAGTTGAGTTCGAGACCGTTGGATTGCCTGAAAAACGGCTGCCCATTGAGGTAGAGACTACCCTGTTTCGCATTGTGCAGGAATCTCTAACAAATGTCGTCCTTCATGCGCAGGCTACCAGAGTAGATGTGCTCCTAAGTATGCAAAATGGTCGTGTGATTGCGGTTGTTGAAGATAACGGTGTCGGGTTCATTCCTATATCTTACACCATGGAAAACCATCTCGGCTTGTTCGGCATGAGAGAACGAGTCAAGATGCTGGGTGGAGAGTTCGCGATCGAAAGCTCGCCAGGAAAGGGCACAACCGTAAGAGTCGAGGTTCCCTCAAATGATTAGGGTCCTGATTGCCGATGATCATGCCATCGTACGCACCGGGTTGCGTGCTTTGCTTGACTCCGAGCCGACCATGAAACTGGTTGGTGAAGCCACGGGCGGTTACGAGGCTATTGAATTGGCAGGCAAATCCAACGCGGATATTCTTGTCCTCGACATAAGCATGCCTGATCTAGACGGTATTTCCGTTACCAAGAAGATCAAATCTCAATTCCCTGACCTGCGCATCTTGATCCTGACGGTTCATGAGGATGAAGCCCTGTTGCGAGAAGCCATCAGAGTTGGCGCTGCAGGTTATATTCTTAAACGCGCCGCAGAGACCGAATTGATCTCTGCTATCCGTGCAATCATAGGTGGTGTCTTGTATGTAGATCCATCTATGGTGCGAGTATTGTTAAGCGATGAAACAAAGCCCAAAGCCACTTTGCCAGAGTCGGTCGAACCGCTCACACATCGTGAAAAAGAGATTCTCAAATTGATCGTGCAGGGATACACAAATCGTCAGACTGCTGAGGAGCTGAACATCAGCACGCGTACAGTAGAAGGCCATCGCGCCAATCTCGTAGCAAAGTTGGGACTGCGCAGTCGTGTGGAACTGGTGCGCTATGCCCGCGAGCAAGGCTTAATCAAATAAAAACCAAAGTTTCTGTTTTGTCTCCGACCGCGTATAAAATACGGGGTCGGATTGCGTATTATCTACTTTTAATTCGCTTGTGAAAACCCCCACTTTCTACGCTTATGCAAATCTTCTCAATCTTGTACAATTAAGCTAGGGGTGTTTTCGCCCCCGGGACGCTTATTTCCGTTGGAATGAAGGCGATGTCCAAGTCAAATGATTCACAAAGTGCCCAGGGACCCTTGATCGCTCTGCGCGGAATTACCAGATCATTCCCCGGTGTGATTGCCAATGATCGCGTGGACCTCGATATCTATGGCGGAGAGGTGCATGCGTTATTGGGGGAGAACGGCGCAGGTAAAAGCGTCTTAATGAAAATTCTGTACGGCTTTTACCGCGCCGATGCAGGCCAGATTCTGCTTAACGGAGTGCCTATCTCCATCCCATCGCCGCACGACGCTCGAAACGCGCGCATTGGCATGGTGTTCCAGGAACTCCAACTGATCCCGGTCTTCAGCGTGGCAGAAAACATCGCCCTGTTTCTGCCAGACCTGAAGGCGGTGTTGAACCGGAAAGAGATTGACCGGCGCATCATCGAAATCTCGGAACGCTACAATCTAAAAGTTGATCCGCAGGCTTTGGTGTCGCAGATTTCCATTGGCGAACAGCAAAAAGTCGAAATTCTGAAACTGCTGCTTTCCGATGCGCGCCTGCTGATTCTCGATGAGCCAACGCGCGTGCTTGCTCCGCACGAGGTGGAGGCTTTGTTCCGCGTGTTGGACAATCTGCGCAAAGATGGCTACGCCATTATCCTGATTACCCATAAAATGAAAGATGTGTTCGAATGCGCAGACCGTATTTCAGTGATGCGCAGCGGCCGCGTTGTCGGAACTATGCTACGAGCGGAAGCCAGCGAAGACAAGCTGGTAGCCTTAATGTTCGGGAAAGCGCTGGCAGAGTTAAAGATCAACCCCAAAGATGGTGCGGACAAAGCGATGGAACCTCTGTTGGAGTTGCGGGGTGTGGAAACACACGGCGAGGGCACCGCTACCAGCCTGAAGGGGATTGACCTGAAGATCTATCCCGGTGAAATTGTGGGTGTGGCCGGGGTTTCAGGCAATGGCCAGAAAGAACTGTGTGACGTTGTACTCGGCATGGAATTGTGCACAAAAGGCCAGAAGTTTCTGTATGGCAACGACCTCACCAATCACTCCATCCAGACCATGCGGAAGAACGGTGTTGCTTTTGTCCCTGAGAATCCGTT
>JALHUO010000003.1 GCA_022866545.1 Dehalococcoidia bacterium
AAAATTTGTGTTGTGGAAAAACCTTCAGATATCCTCCCTTTGGAGCAGACGGGGAAATATAACGGTGTTTATCATGTGCTTCACGGAACTATAAACCCGACACAGGGTATAGGGCCTGAAGAGCTCAAGATAAAGGAGCTTCTGGCTCGCCTCAAGGACGGCTCGGTAACTGAAGTGGTTGTGGCAACCAATCCCAACGTCGAGAGCGAGACGATGGCTATGTATCTGCATCAGCTTATCACGCCTCTGGGAATTCGCGTGACTCGCCTGGCTCGTGGCTTGCCCTTCGGTGCTGAGCTGGAATATGCTGATGACCTAACCTTGGGGCAAGCGCTGGAAAACAGGCGAGAATTCTGATAAGGTATACATAGCGGCACCTGGAAGGTGAAACAGGAATTCCGCAAGAGGCAGGGGTTTCCAAGACCTGAAGGGGCTTCTCGTTTATCAGATATAGATTACTAGCAAGGAGGAACAGAACATGGCAGATCTAAAACAAATCGATGAAGCGTTGACTCGCTATGTGCGGCCGCAAACCTTTCCACTCGCCATCCGAATGTGCGAATCCGAAAAAGAACTCCCCGACAAGACCAGGACACCTCAAAAAGACGCAGGAATAACCGTTTCGCTATGTCATGCAATCAATATGGCGCGGCGCTACGGCTGGACTATTGCTATTGACAAGTTTCAGAGCTGCTACGTTGCTGGCATAAGTATGGGTTTCTTACCTTTGCTGCCGGATGTCGCTGACGGGAGCTTCCAAGAGTCCCTTGGATTATGGGGGATGAGCAAAAAACAGGCGGCAGCGGCTATTCAAAATATTCCCAAATTTGAATATGGTAAGTACAAGAATGTACTAATGGCTCCTCTAAACAGAGCTACATTTGAACCACATCTTATCCTGGTTTATGGCAATCCCGCTCAAATATGGCTGCTTCTTACAGGCTACCTCACTGGAACAGGCAAGACAGGTCTAGATGCCACTCTGGCTGCGGGAGCCGGATGTACAACCTATATCACCCGGACAATCGAAAAAGACGAGTGCCAGTTCGCCTTAATAGGCCTTGGCGAACGGGTGATCCCTCACACTCAAGATTATGAGTGCGCCTTTTCGATACCGATGAGCAAGGTCGAGAAGACGATTCAAGGTTTGGAACTGGGTCATAAGATTGGTGTTTTCAGATATCCGATCCCGACATTTTTGAGATATAACTCACCACACCCGCCCGGGTATGACAAAATGCTGAGTCATCTGCTGGGAAAAGAATCCTAGTGAGGCGGGGCTCAACTCTTATTCGCTGCTTCACTGGCTCTTTTGCCAATGGGAGGAAGCCTGAAAATTTGCCTGCCAGCGCAGCGCGGGCTATACTATGGATCACATCAGTCCGCGAATAACTGGACTACCAAATCCTTAATTATCATCGAGCAAGGAGGAAAAATGAGAACAAAAGACCAGTACATACACGGCCTGGCAAAAATGAGGCGAAACATTTACTTCGATGGCGCGCCAATCGACCGTACAGACGAGCTACAGATGGACTGTATAAATACCATCGGCACCACATTTGACGAAGCTGCCAAGCCAGAGAACCAGGACCTGTGTACCGCTATCTCTCATCTCACCGGCGAGCGCATCAGCCGCTTCACTCACATCCACCAGAGCACCGACGACCTGCACAAGAAGCAGGACATGACCCGCATGCTCTGCCAGAAAGTGGCCGGCTGCATCCAGCGGTGCATGGGTATTGACGGCACCAATGCCGTCTACAACGTTTCTTACGAAGCGGACAAGGTGAACAAAGGCGCCACACAGTACCACGAGAACTTCAAGAAGTGGCTTACTCGCTTCCAAACCGAAGACCTGGTGGGCTGCTGCGCCCAGACGGACGTCAAGGGCGATAGGATGCTCAGGCCTGCTGACCAGCCAAACCCGGATGCTTACGTGCGCATCAAAGAAAGGCTGAGCGACGGTATCATCGTCAGCGGCTGCAAGTTGCACATCTCCGAGGCATCAGTTGCCGACGAGATACTGGTAGTGCCGACGCGGGCGTTGCGTCCAGAGGACAAAGACTATGCTGTCGCCTTTGCCATCCCCGGCGACTGGGAAGGACTGAAACAGGTTGTTACCGTACATAACCTCAGGGCCAGGGAACACTTCAAGCGTGGCTTCCTGCCCGGAGCTACAGATTCCTATATGATATTTGACAACTGCTTCGTGCCCTGGGAAAGAGTCTTCCTCGCCGGCGAATGGCAGCACGGCGGCGTCTTGGCCCTCCTCTTCGCCTTGTTCCACCGCCATTCTTATTCTGGCTGCAAACCGGCTCTCGGTGACGTACTTCTGGGAACTGCAGCACTGGCTGCCGAGGTGAACAACATCCACAAGACACCCGGCGTCCGGAAGAAACTGGCTGACATCATCATGGTCACCGAGCTGGGTTATGCAGCGGGATACACAGCCTCTGATCTTGGCAAGCCGGAGGTCTACATACCCGGGATAGGATTCGTGCCCTATGGCCCCGGCTCTTATATACCCAATTCGATTTACTGCAACGTCGGCCGCTGCCTGACGGGTGAGGCGGTCTATCATGAGGCAGAGATGCTCTGTGACATCGCCGGCGGCGTGGCAGCAACTTTCCCGCACGAGAAGGATTTCCTGAACCCGGAGACCCGTGACTTCCTCTTGAAATACACCAAGCGCAATCCGGACATGCCGGTGGAAGACCAGGCACAGCTATGGCGTTACCTGGGCGATGTGCTCTGCTCAGCGAGCGGAGGCATACACAATATCGGCAGCTACCACGGTGGGGGCTCACCTATCATGGAGCAAATTGCCATCACTACGCAGTATGACGTCGAGTCCAGGAAGAAGCTGGTCAGGCACATCGCCGGTATGAGCGGTGGCGACCGTGATGCCCTGAGCAAAAAGACGACTTCGTCAGCCAAGACACCGGCAAAGGCAGCCAAGCGGTAACAGGCCGGCCTTTCCCGGAATCTAACGGCCTATCTGGCTCCCCGGTTTGCTGCAGGCAGTCTCTAAGACAGCTGGCGATGTAAGTCCTATCAAGCCACACATCAGCATGTCATCTTATGTACGCTGCACATTATGTCAACCTGACCAGAATCGCAGATTACTGGTGTCTGGGCTATGTTGATCGTTTCGCAGAATCAAACTATCCCTAGAGGATCGACATCTATGGTCCGGCCTTGTGGCAAAGTCAGTCGGCATAGCATCCAAGTTTTGCCACAGCTAGGGAGGAGGAGCCGCCACCGAAACCTGCTTCTGGCCATGTTATTTGAAGGTCTGTACCCGGCACTATGATCTGAAGCCTCAACCCCTGCCTCTCAGTTGTCAGATTCTGAATATGCGCAGGTCCCGTCCAGCCGGTGAGATACTCTCTCCTCCGTTATCCCCAGTATGGCGGCAATCTCCTTCTTATCCAGCCCCTGTTTCTTTAACCTGAGCGTATCTTCTGTCTGCCTAGCCTTCTCCTTCTTTCTACTGGCTATTTCCTTTATGTCAGAAATGTCTGCTATCTCTTTCGTTTCTATAAACTTCTTCTCTTCCATGCCAGCAAAGACCCTTTCGCCCTCTTCAGTTCTGATTATTACTGTGGACCACCCCTCGGGCGAGCCCACACTGCCGACGGCGATATCGGCCAGCTCAGCGGCAAAATCCTGACAGACCAAGCAATGCCTGGGAACACAGCTTTTGACGTCGGTTATGGGTAAAGACAGCTTCTTCCTGCCGGCATATATGTTGAACTCATCAGACACATCCAGCTTGTCTACATGCCTTATGTCCATCCCTTTTGCCCTGACCTTTTCCGCTAAGCATGCATATTCGTAGTTCTCGCGACAAAACAGTCCTACCATCAGCTTCACCGACGATGCCAGAGGCAAATCTTTGTACTTCAGGTATCTTACCGATTGTATGTGGCAAGGAGAACCCACAACGCAGATTTTGCTTAGCCCATGGTCAACGACAGCAGCTCGCAACTCCTTCAGCACGGGCACCACCCCGTATTTGGCGCCAGCTGACAGTATAATCTCGTCCCTGGTCTTAGCAATACAGGCTACCGGTGCCCAGTTATCTTTGCCAACTACTAGTGCCCCATCTATGATACCGCTGTCCAGCGCATACAGGAGCAGAGTCGTTGCAATTCCACCATCCTGGCACTCTTTCAAAAGCCCTGCGTCTCTTGTTCTTGCCACCACGGCACGCCTGTATAACCCTATGCTTTCCTTTCTTCCCCAGCCGATGGTGCTGCCCTCTATATCCTTTATCAGGTTGTGCCTGAGCATATAGCAGGCGTCATAACAGGTATGGCAACTCACGCAATCCATGGTACGCTTGGGCCGCTTTGGCTTGTTTTCAATAAACTTGATATGAGAATCTGGGCAGGCCGTGATACACGCCCCGCATACCGTGCATTCTCCTGTGTCTATTATCTTAGTCGCTAGATCTTCATAGCTCGGCATAATCAATATCTTGCAGGTCATTCATAGACCGGGGCGACACAGGTAGATGCTCAACACCACACAGGCAACTACTCGCTCTACTTCAGTTCCCCGCTGGCTTTCATCTTAGCTATCTCTTCTTCCCTCAATTGCCTCTTGAATAGCTTCAGGGTGACGGTGAGAGGTAGCTCTGTCCTGAACTCAATGAATTTGGGCACAGCGTGAGCTGGCAGTTTTTCCCGGCAATGGGCGATTATCTCTTCGGCTGTCACTTTGCCTCGGAACTCCTCTTTCAACCTGATGAAGGCTTTTATCCTTTCGCTGCCTGGACGCTCAGGGTCGGGAATTCCAATCGCTATCGCATCGCCAACCGCGGGGTGCTCATATAGAATATCGTCAACCAACCTGGTATAGACCTTGAGCCCGGAGATATTGGCCATATCCTTAATGCGGTCTGTGATATAGAAATAGCCATCCTCTTCCATTCTGACCACATCCCCGGTGGGCAACCAGCCGTCAACAAGCCCTTTACCCACCTCAGGCCAGTAGCCAATCATTATCTGCGGCCCACGAACCCATAGCTCACCCTCCTGCCCCGGGGCAGCCTCCTCGCCAGTGTCCAAGCTTATGATTTTCACGTCCGTATCCGGCACTGGTATTCCTATTGAGCCGAACTTCTCAAAAGGCATGAAGCCCGTGATTTTGGAGAAGGATGAAAGGTTCAGGTGAGTGCCACCACCGGTTTCGGTGAGACCATAGGCTTCAGTTATGGGCACGCCGGTTTCCTTCCTGAATTTCTGGGCAATCTCGGGGGCCAGTGCTGCTGTCGTAGACACAAACATCGTATTAATCCTGCCCAGTCCGGCAGCTACAAGTCGTGAGTATTGAGTGGGCACACAGGCACAGAAAAAGGGACGATACTTTGTCAGCATCTGCACCAAGGTATCAATGTCTCTGGGGTCCGGAAGTAAGTATCCCTTGAGCCCCCAGTAAACTCCGAACTGCATTATCAAGTGCCCGTAGGCGTGAAAGAGCGGAATGGGTACCATGGCCGAAACCTTTCCCCTGATGCCGACCTTCAAGGGCTCATACGCCCATGCCATCTGCATGACTGCTACAACACGATTGTAATGTGTTAGCATCACTCCCTTGGGTATCCCAGTGGCACCGCCGGTGAACGGCAAAGCAGCCAGGTCTTTCATCGGGTCGATGTCAACATCGGGAGGCTTGGGCTCATGGCTTGCTATCAAATCACGAAACTGGTAGGCACCCGGCAATCGTTCCAATGCCGGTTCTTCAGATGAATAGTCCATCACGGACGTGACTATTATGTTCTTTATTCTCGTCTTGCCTTTTATCGAGTTCACCGTCTCCAGGGACATCTCAGTGCAGATAACTGTCTCAGCCCCCGATTCACCGATCTCGTATGTCAGGTCAGCAGCCTTGTGCATAACACTGCAGGGAACATGGGCCGCCCCGGTTTTCATAATCCCGAAGTCACTTATCATAAACTGCGGGCAATTTGGCAAAACGGTGGCCACTTTGTCGCCCTTCTTGACGCCTAAGTCAGCCAGGGCTGCAGCCAACCTGTCGCTGAGCAGCTTCAACTCGCCATAAAGGATTTCTTTCCCCAGATAGAAGCAGGCAGCTTTGTCAGGAAATTCATCCGCTGTCGCGTCCAGAATGCCGTGAACAGTCATCCTAGGATAGGGCTCCTTTGTTTGCGGAAGCTTGTACGGCCCCATCTTGTATTGCTTTAGCCAGGGTTTTTCAGCCATAGTGACCACAATTTCACCCCCTATATCTTGCCGATTACATAATCCAGATTCAGATCTCTCAGCTTCTCCGCCGTCGGCTTTCCCGTCTTTTTGTCCCAGCCTCGCAAGTCATAATAGACATCCAGTGACTGGTCTAATTTTTTCACCGTATGTCCCTCCGCTGCACCCTCAGGTAATGGCTCCTCAAGCAATCGCTTGGGCAGAGTATCATCTGCCCTGGTCAGACCGTCCCTGACGTTGAAGGCTCTGGCCAGGTTATAGACCCTCTCCCCAGCTTTTCTGAAATCGCTGACACTGAACTCCCAGCCAACGCAGTTGACTATCATGTCGACCCAGTCTTGGGTAGCCAGTGCCATGCCCATGAACTTACACGTGCCCGCGCAATCGAACACCGTGAGGGCATCCTCAAGATCTTTGACCACCTTGGCCTCAGCAGGATTTTCTACTATCCAGTCTTCGATTCTGCTATCCTCAACGCACGGGAAAGGGATGTCTACAAAGGCTGGCCCTTCAACGTAAGCTGTGATATGGTCGCCGCCGCGGTTAGCTGTTACAAATGCCAGGCCGCATATCTTGGCTGCCCTGGGGTCATAAGCGGGCAACTCCAGGCCTTTGACGTGCATGGCGAACCTTTCCGCGCCCTTGTCCAGCTTCGCCGCTACTCTCTTGGTCCCTTCAGCCAGCAGGTCACCAACACCTTCCCTTTTGGCTATCTTGTGTATGAGCTGAATGACGACATCCGCGTCACCGAATTTCAGCTCCAGCCCGTCGGTATCAGCCCTGGTCAATATCCCTTTTTCGTAGCACTCTATGGCAAAGGCTATAGTGCTCCCGGTAGAGACTACATCCAGCCCGTATTCATCGCACAGGTTATGTGCCAGTGTCACTGCCTCAAGATTCTCCAGCGCGCACATGCCACCGAAGGCGCCGATTGTTTCATATTCCGGCCCTTCACCCTTACAGGCATAAGGACCGCTCTTCACCACGCTTACCCGGCAGCAGCTAATCGGACAGGCGTAGCAATGCTTCCTGTCCACCAGGAGCGTGCTTGCCAGCGTGACTCCGCTTATCTTGTCTATATCCGGAAAAACGCCGGTCTGCCAGTTCCTGGTCGGAAACCCTCCCCTGACGTTCACCAAATCGGTGACCATGGCCGTCCCGTAGGTCTCGAGGGTAATCTTCAGCAGGCTTTCATTGATCAGATCATAGTTCCTCTTCGAGATTTGGCTAAAGACATCTTTGTTGGCTATCTTAATCTCCTGTGTCCCTCTGGCAGCCACTGCCTTCAGGCGTTTCGATCCCATTACTGTCCCCACACCACATCTGGCAGCAGGCCGGTGGATATCGTTGAATATACCGGCGTATCTGACCAAGTTTTCACCAGCTATGCCAATGCAGGCAACATTGAAGTCCTCACCCAGTTGCTCCTTGATTAACCTGCTTGTTTCACCAACACCTTTGCCCCAGAGGTGCTTGGCGTCCCTGAGTTCAGCTTTGCCGTCATCCATGACCAGGTATACTGGTTTCGGTGAAATACCTTCAAAGATAATCCCGTCGAAACCCGAGTTCTTCAGGTAGACTCCCCAGCTACCCCCCGAGTTCCCTTCTCCCCAGAAACCGGTCAGAGGCGACTTGGTAACTACACAATATCTTCCGGCGCTTGGCGATTCTGTGCCGGTCAGCGGGCCGGTCATGAAGATAAGCTTATTCCTGGGTCCAAGCGGGTCAGCGCCTTTGGGCACTTCGTCAAAAAGATATTTTGTTGCCAGCCCGCTACCTCCCAGGAACATCTTGCAGTCGTTCTCTTTAAGAGCCTCTTTTGACACCTTGCCTTTTGTCAAATCAACCCTGAGTATCTGCCCCATATAACCGAACATGTTCCCTCCTTTTGCTCGCTCGCAAGTGCTCTGAAAATCGCCTTTATCGCTTCTCAAATTTTGCCTTAACAGCATCCATTCGCCGCACGCGGTGGATTGTATCAAACGGTGTCTGTGTCAAGTCGAGGACGCGCTTCAATACTTTCTCATCAGGTGCCACCCACTCACAGAAGTGCTTGTTTCCGGTGAAATCGCAGTAGCTACACTTCCAGGAAACGCCTTCTGGCACGTAATTGGGGGCGGCCTTAGCTCGAGCAATCAACTCCTCCTCAGTGAACGGTGCCTTATGAACAACTATAAAACGTGGCATTTTCCTTACCTCCTTATAGTTCCTCCGAAGCTTCTTGAAGTCAGCACAGTGGCTCCAGTAAAGCTAAAAATCTATACTCTTT
>JALHUO010000073.1 GCA_022866545.1 Dehalococcoidia bacterium
GAGGACATATTTCCCATGAACACTGTGATGCTTCCCTCCCTGGTAGAAAGTGCTGGCGGCTGGGTCCAGGGCGATAAATAAGTCCTGGCCAGCTTTATAGCCAGCCATGTCGATGGCTGCTAGTATCAGCTCCAGTGCAGCTTTATTAGAGGGAAGTCGGGGAGCAAAGCCACCTTCGTCTCCCACATTGGTGCTTAATCTCTTATCTTCAAGCACTTTACGCAGGGAATGATACACTTCGCTGCTTATTTGCATGGCTTGATGGAAATTGGCAGCGCCCGCTGGCACTATCATAAATTCCTGAAAATCAACAGAACCCGAGGCGTGCTTACCCCCATTGAGGATATTCAACATGGGGACAGGCAGTTGTTTAGCTCTTGCTCCTCCCAAATAACGGTATAAAGGAACACCTTGGAAGCCAGCCGCAGCCCTGGCTACCGCAAGAGATGTCGCCAGTATAGCATTGGCCCCCAGGCGGGCTTTGTTGGCAGTGCCATCAAGTTCAATTAGTCGCTGGTCGATAGCCGGCTGGTCTAAAGCGGACATCCCCGCTATTGCTGAGGCAACTTCATTATTTACGTGTTCTACGGCTTTTAGGACGCCGAGTCCTCTATATCTACTTTTGTCACCATCCCTAAGCTCCACAGCCTCATATTTACCGGTGCTCGCCCCTGAAGGGACAGAGGCGATACCCACGGTGCCATTAGCTAATACCACCTCTGCTTCTATGGTAGGATTGCCCCGAGAATCGAGAATCTCTCGAGCTTTCACGCTTTTGATGCTTGCCATCTTCACTATTGTCATTGCGAGCGTAGCGAAGCAATCTCATGATTTTTGCGCCTTTCGGCCAAAGAAATTGCTTCTTCCACTGCTTCGACAGCGCTCTGGACTCTGACTATAGAATCATCTTCTCGCCCGTTGCGTGACAGCGACCAGGTATTCAAGCCGATGATGGGGATGCCACTCTTAAGAGCATAGGCGATTTCGCTTAGCGTTCCGTAGCTTCCTCCGATGGCAACCACTGCCTGGGCGGACTTCACGACAGCAAAGTTTCGCGCCTCACCTATGCCGGTAACCACGGGAATATCTACCCAAGGGTTTGCCGTGCTTGAATCTTGTCCGGGCAAAATTCCTACAGTCAAGCCACCTTTTGACTTAGCCCCGCGACAAGCAGCTTCCATAACGCCGCCCAGGCCACCGCAGATTATGGCGACGCCCCGCTGGGCCAACAATTCACCAACACTCTCTGCCAGTTTAGCTTCTTCTGGGGAGCAGGAAGAATTCCCGATAACAGCGATGATCATTTTGTGGCTTGGTATATTATATTAGCACACAGGTTGGGCCTCAGTGAACTGCTTTATTGAATGTTTTGCCCTCTCTTTCATTGTGCACAGGATATGTCCGGCTCAAGACGTCTGCAAGATGTTTTTTGATGATGACATATGTTCGCTTAGAAACCTCCATAAATCCTAGCTTCCGGGCAAGTTTGAGCGAAGGAAGGTTATGCGAACCACAGCCCCAAACCGGAATTAGCCCGTCACTTTGCACTGATCGCGCAACAACCGAAGCGACAGCTGTGCCTAGACCGCGCCGTCTATAGTTCTCCAGAACATAGACGCCGATATCGACATATTGCTGCCCACGAGCAGCGACGAATGAAGTGGCCACGACCTTGCTTTCGACAACCGCACCCGCTACCAGTCCTTCTGTCAGTGATGTTCGGAGATCTCCCCAGAATCCGATTGGCTGTGCCTCAGGAGGCAGGGTCTCGAGTAGCATGAGGTCATTAAGCATCAACCGGCGAACCGACTCATTTTCGAAAGGCAAGACTGGTCCCTGCGGGATGTGATAAACATCATCCAGGAAAATGACTGGTGTTTTCAATTGGCGCGAAATGATTTCTCCAAGCGGAAGTGCAACTTCTTTGTCTACCAGAATGCATTGCCAGTCTTTCACCTGAGTGAGCTCCTGCCATAAAGCATCGGCATCCGTACCAAAACCGGTCGGTTCCGATGGCAGTTCTTTCGGTTGGAGAACGGCCACTGACCTAGCACGTTGGTCGCCAGACAGGTAGACATTACAGTCACCCCGGGTCAGTACGTGAATCGAGATAACTGTCTCGGGATTTTCTGTTAACGTAGCGAGCAAAAGGTCTCGTTTCTTATCGAGCATCATTGATTTGTCGCGCCGTCCGATGAAACTGCAAAATGATTATATCAGTTCGATAGTAACAATCCCTGCTTTTGCGTTCGATGTCGCATGCAAGCTGTTTCGGAATGAAAATAGGGAACCAGGAGATTGAGGCGACAATTCGCTCTGATGTTACTACTTGGTTGCGATGGCTGCAAGGATTAGCAAGGTTGAAATATGCCGGTATTTCGTCTAGTACACCTTTTTCCTTATCAGTTGAGCTATAACAGCGCCGGTAACAAGCACCATTCCGATAATCGTAACGACTACTACACTTTGGTCGGGCACCGTTGTAACTGAGAGTCGTTTCAGCAGTATCCCGAGTAGTGCCCAGTCAACCACAAGGGAATAGAAGATGTCTTTCCGACTGAAGAGTACGGATAATGCGATAGCAATGCCAACGACAATCACGGCTACTGCCCAGAATTGCTCACTGAGACCCCATCTGCCCCAGTTGATATCCACCAGCAGAGCAGTAAGATTGGCAATCGTGGCTATGGTAATCCAGCCCAGGTAAACGCTGAAGGGAAGATGAGCTGAGTATTTTTCAGCCTTCGTCGCTTCCGATTTGCCAAAATTTAGTCTCAAGTAAATTGCCAGCAGGCACCCCAGCAGTATCAGCATCAAGACCAGTGATAGGGGGAGGACTTGATAATGCCAGGCAAATATCCAGCCGATGTTGGCGAGGCAGGAAATAAAGAATAGCGGCCCGATTCTTTGCACAAACTCGACCTTCTGGGGGTCTCTTCTCACAGAAGGTGTCAATTGATATGTGACGAAGATAGCAAGTAATACATAGATTAGTCCCCAGATTGCAAAGGTCAGCCCTGCTGGCACGAATAGATTTGGATACAGGTCAGATAATTCGCCGGTCGTTATGCCGTTCAAGGGGAGGATGCTGGCCAGCGCATTGACGACAACGGTACCAAGAAAGCCCAGCAGGTTTAGAATCGACAACATTAACACTGAACGACTCTTGTTCATAGTCTTCCTCCTTTTGCGCCACTCTGTCAGGGTTGGGGTTTCGGCTCCTGCCTCAGTAGAACGCGTAGAAAGTGGACAGCCACTACCTCGACCCAGACCAGCGCGTTGAGTATTATGATTCGCTCATACAGGCCGAACCAGCCTCGCTGGTCACCAAAGAGCGCCCCTATTATCAGGCCGAAAGCCAGAATACCGGCAATCAGAGTATAGACAAAGATTCCTTTCCAATTCGGCGTCCTTTTGAAGCTGGGCGCCAGCGACAAAATAGCGATGGGGAACAACAAGCCAAGTCCGTAGGATGCTATCGCGTGGATTGTTCCATCAATGGGCGGAGCTCCAGGGTGGTCCATATGAAAAGTGGCAATCAACATCAACACGAAGCCACAGAGAGCAAGAAGTGCAATGCCGACGTGGAAGCCCCGCGCTCTACGAATGTTGAAGAAGAGCCCTGCCGCGAAGATCTGCAATAGCAAGCCCATAGCCAGAAAACAAATCGATTGTAGCCAGCCTAGGCAGGTCAACGCAAAGCTGCTGACTGAATCGCGGATGGGGCTGTAACCGGGAATAGATAGAGATGCCGCCAGGTCACCGACAATCACCACAACGGGTCCCACAATACCGACTATAGCCGGAACGCTATTGATGTCCAAACGTTTAGCCATAGATGTTGGCCTTCATTCGTTCAGTCTGCTTACAGGGAGTATAGCACAGACAGGTTGTGGGTGAAATGAGGGAAGCAGCTGGTGATATAGGCGTGAACTAAGGGGATAACAGGGGGAGCCACACCGAGAAGGTGCTTCCCGTCCCCACCTGGCTTTCCACTTCTATCTTACCCCCATGAGCTTCAGCAATATGCCGGGATATCGCCAAGCCCAGGCCAGTACCTCCTTCAGTGCGCGAGCGGGATTTATCAACCCGGTAGAATCTTTCGAAGATGAAGGGGATGTTTTCCGCGGGGATGCTAACCCCGGTATCCTTGACGGCAACGACGGCCATTTGTCCTTCGCGGCGCAGTGACACGGAAACAGTCCCTGGACTGGGAGTGTATTTGATGGCATTATCCAAAAGGTTCATGAACAGTCCTCTCAGCCGGGCTTCATCACCTTTCACTACCAGATCCTGAGTCTGCCCTAATTGAAAGCTGAGCCCTTTTTCCTGGCAGAGAACCTCTACATCTGTACCTAGATCCTTGATGAGCTTGCCAAGGTTGACTTCTGCGAAGTTCCATTGTTCCTTTCCGGCATCAGCACGAGCCAGGGTAAGCAATTGTTCGATAAGGGAGGACATCTGTCTTGCTTCCTGAGAAATAGTCTCTAAAGATTGCCTGTAGTCGCTGGGTGGTCTTTCCTTCTGTAGCGCCAGAGTGGATTCAGCTTCAATTACAGCTAGTGGAGTACGCAACTCGTGCGAGGCATCGCTGGTGAATTGCCTCTGGCGCTGGAACGCTTTCTCCAATCGTCCAATCATTGCGTTCAGTGTCGCTGCCAGCCTGCCCAATTCGTCCTTGGTATTCACGTTGATCCTTCGGCTTAGGTCGTTTTCCTCGATTTCCTGTGCTGTCTGGGCAATCTTGTCTACTGGCTTCAGCGCTCGGCCGGCCAGGAATATGCCACCTCCAGCAGCTAGTGCCAGTGTGAGCAGAACAGCGATCGCAAGGGTGCCTACCAATCTGGCCAGTATGTTCTCTATCTGTCTTGTCGAGCGAGCAATGACTAGCGCAGCTGGCTGGATACCTGGCGGGGGTCCCAGCGTGCTAAGGTTGATAGAGACAGCCACGAGACGCAGTCTTTCGCCTTCGGCTGTCTGGCTGCTGACAAAGGAACTGCTGCCACCAATGGTTTTCGATACGAATTCCGGACTCAGGGAAACACCTATACCCGGTGCAGATACCTCTACCAATTGGTCGCCAGAGTAGAAGTACAATATGACGATTTCCCCTAACTGCTCCTGGAATTCTCCTCGTCTGATGCTTTCCAGAATATCTTGAATACTACATAGCTGTGTGCAACGTATTGCCAGCGCACGGTCCAGACTCTGATAAAGGCTTCGCGAGAGATAGAAATACACCCCGCCACTGAGCGCAATCAGCAGGACTGCCAGCACCAGCAGGTACCAGATGGTAAATCGGAATTTGATGCTATGAATGAAGCTCATGGTGCTTTCAACCGATAGCCGGCTCCTCTCACTGTCTCAATCAGACCGTCGTCCTTCTCGTTGTCAATCTTGCGCCGCAGTCTGCGGATATAGACATCTACCAGATTGGACAGACTATCGAAGTCGTAGTCCCACGCATGTTCTTCGATCATGGTGCGCGTGACTACTACGTTGGGATGGCGCATCAAATACTCCAGGATGACGTATTCCTTAGTAGTCAGTTCAATGGGTCTTTGCCCTCGCCAAACCTGGCGGGTAAGAGTGTTCAGAATCAGGTCTCCTACCCGAAGTTCGGGCGATTTGGACATGCCCTCTCGCCGCAAGAGTGCACGGACACGGGCCAGAAGCTCGCTGAAGGCGAAGGGTTTAACCAGGTAATCGTCGGCTCCTGTATCTAATCCTTTGACGCGGTCCTCCACAGTGTCCTTGGCCGTCAACATCAGAATGGGACTATTAACCTTCTTTGCACGAAGGTCATGGCAAACTTGGATGCCATCTTTGTTTGGCAGCATGATATCTAGAATGATGAGATCATAAGGATTGACC
>JALHUO010000074.1 GCA_022866545.1 Dehalococcoidia bacterium
CTGGCAGAACTTGCCTACCATCTTGCGTGACCCGAAATTTTCTTCACTGGTGGAAAGGGAACGCTTGCCCCGGACATTCCCGCATTACTTCCTACGTCTGGGATTTGACTGCGCATTAACAGAGAACACAAAAGGCAGGCTGTTGCTCTACTATGTCAGAGTTCCCAAGGAGGACGCCAAGCTGATGGTCTATGACGTAAACTTCAGGAATCTGAATGCTGTTAAAGCTGAAGCATTACGTCGACTTGAGCTTTTGGAGAAGGCGACATCCCCCCTCCAGCTCCCCAAATGCCCTTCCTGGATGTGCCCTTACTGCGACTACAGGCTTGAATGTGGTGAGGCATAACATTGGCGACGGTCTAACATGAATCTGGTCTATCAAGTGCAGTTGAGTGCGTCGGAGTAGTTGAAATGCTAACAGGAATACATTTTCTCTTGAGCTATAAATGCGATTCAGCATGCGACCATTGTTTTGTGTATAGTAGCCCAGACGCCAAGGGAACCTTCACTCTGGACCAGATGAAGAAGGCCTTCGGCGAGTTATCCAAGATTGAGACAATAGAATGGATAATTTTGGAAGGTGGTGAACCGTTTCTGTTCTACCCTCTGATGTACGAAGGCATCAAGATTGCTCATGACATGGGATTCAAGACCGGAATAGTAACTAACGCATACTGGGCAATATCCGAGAAGGACGCAGAATTGTGGCTAACGCCACTTCGCGATTTGGGGCTATCCGATATAAGCATCAGCGATGATGAGTTTCATTATGAAGACAAGGAGACAAGTCCTGCCAAGCATGCCCTGAGTGCTTCAAGAAGGCTAGGCATGTCCTGTGGGTCTATCTGTATTGGCAAGCCTACGGTTGAAGAGGGTATGGACAAGGAGTACGTCAAGGGAAAACCGGTTATCGGTGGCGGCGCCGTCTTTAGAGGCAGAGCGGTCGAGAAATTAGTGGCGGGTCTGCCCCGAAGACCGTGGCATGAGTTGATAGAATGTCCTTACGAGGACCTCGGAGATCCCGGGAGGGTGCACCTCGATGCATACGGCAATATCCATCTTTGCCAGGGCTTAAGCATGGGCAACATGTGGGATGTTCCTCTGTCAAAGATAGTCAGGGAGTATGACGCGGATTCGCACCCAATCTGCAGCCCGCTCGTCAACGGAGGGCCTGCTCGCCTGGCTAAAGAGTACGATGTCCCACATGAGGGTGGATATGTCGATGCTTGCCACATGTGTTATCTTGTCCGCCGGGCGTTGATAGACAAGTTTCCGCAGTATCTCGCCCCGAGGTTAGTGTATGGGCTGTAGCAGACGATTGCAGCTTCGTGCAACACACGACCGAACACTTGCGTGTTGTGATGCCAGCCAGGATTGTCCAGCAGCGGCCAAGCCATCCTATGTGCAGGAAACGCAGGGCAAATCGCCCACATGAAGGAGGTACAATATGAGCACACCCGAAGAAGAGAGAATCGTGTCTATAATGAAGGCAAACTGTCTCCATGCATATCTCGCCACTTGCAATGGCGACCAACCGAGAGTCCGCCCGGTGTCGCCAATAGTCGAAGATGATATGTCGATCTGGGTAACAACCTATGGCACTTCTAGAAAGGTAAAACAGCTGCGAGAAAATCCGAGGATTTGTCTCGCCTTTGTGGAACAGCCTAACGGGGATAAGGCCGCCATCGTCATCGGTGAAGCTAAGATAGTCCGCGATATGAAAGAGAAGAAGCGAGTGTGGAGGCTGGCGACCTTCGATCTACACGAGCATTTCTCTGACGGCCCAGAGTCTGATGAATTCTGTCTACTGAAGGTCATGGCCAGAAGAATCGAATGGAGAGATAGCTGGACAGCCAAAGGGCACATCTATGAATCGGCTCAGAAATAACTCAGAATGCAGGCTATGAAGGAAGATGGTCGGGCCTCATCTGGCAGAGCAGAGCTGGTCTCGTATCTTCCGCTACTCACGCTAGATCCTCGCGTGGCCAGAAAGCGCAGAAGCCCTCATCCGCTGTACGCAGGGCCCGGAAGATGACGGAAGCATGAACATCAAAATCACCAATCTCACCGAAGATAACCTGAAAGACGCACCGGAATGGGACAGCCATCCGTTCAGCTGCAAGTACTGCATTTACTGGGAGTATCCTGAGGAATGTACCAACCCAGCAACTGAACAGAAGGAGGAAATGTTTGCCAAGAAGCTTGGCTGGTTACAGAGAGTCACCAAAGAGTTCGGAAACTGCGGAAAGCTTGCCTACGTGGATCGAGAGTCTGTTAGCTATGCCCAATACGCACCGCACCACTATCTGCCGGGGTCGGCAGGCTATGCCGCTGGACCGCCGAGCGATGACGCTGTACTGATTTCGTGCCTGTTCATTCCCCAGGCGAAATTCAGAAGGCTAGGAATTGGCGGCCGACTCTTGCGCAGCATCAGTGATGAATTGAAGCAAAGGAAAAAGACGAAAGCAATTGAGACATTCGCACGGAGAGGCAGCTCGGACAACCCTTCAGGGCCGGTGCAGTTCTACTTAAGGAATGGATTCAGAATACACGGAGGTGATAAAGAGTTTCCTCTCATGAGGTTGGATTTATGACGCCTAGTGTTTTCCGCACTGCGGTCGATCGTTAGTCTGGTGTATACACATAATTTCACAGCAACGTAGTGATAAGACCAGAAGAAAAGCTATTTCCTCACTTACGCACCACGAAGTCGAAAAGGACGACCCAGAACAACGCCTAGTTACGCTATGATAGAATAGAAGAAAGGAGAGGTGAGCCATGAATTGGTTAGACATAGTCATAATAATTGTTCTAATTGTATTGGGAGTTGCCGGCTTGCGGCAAGGAATGGTCAGGACGGTATTCGGTATCGCCGGGTTAATAGGTGGCATATTCTTAGCCGGGCGTTATTATGACGAGCTTGCGGCACGGCTTTTCCCATCCGGTGCTATCTGGGGCAACATAGCTGCTTACGCCATCATCGTAATAGCTACTTTGGTTGTAGCTGGCCTAATTGGCTGGCTCCTGGCCAAGCTGGTTAACTTCGCCGCGCTTGGTTGGCTGGACAAGTTTATGGGCTTCATCCTTGGGGTTGTTATAGGAGGCCTGTTATTTGCCGCCATCTTGGCTATCGTCCTTCACTTTGCTGACTACTACCCAGGCATGGAGGCAACTATCAATCAATCGGCAATAGGTAGATTCCTGGTGACGGCATTCCCCTTAAGATATTAGTGCTTCTGCCCCGGGGAATTCGATTCCATCGGCAATTTCTTTATTGCGCGAGCCAGCGGATAAACCTACCCCTCCAGAACTCCGTCTAGCACCTTCTTGAGTTCCTTCTTGGGCTTGTACCCAATAACTTGCTGAACCGGCTGCCCGCCCTTAAATACAATCATAGTAGGAATAGAGGCTATTCCGTACTTGGCAGCCAAAGGACCATTCGCATCCACATCCACCTTGGCAAAGTCTATCTTACCAGCATATTCCTTCGCCAACTCCTCCAAAACAGGGGCGGTAGCCAAGCAAGGACCACACCATTGTGCCCAGAAATCTACCATGACTGGCGACTTCGCCTGCAAAACGGTTTTCTGGAAGATGTCCTCACCTACAATTGGCTGTATCATGGGTTTGACCTCCTCAATCAAAATACTATATCAAAAGAGAAGAATTCAATGGCATTCCTCGTTGTTTGTTCAGCAATTGTGGCTTCGTCAACACCCTTAAGCTGGGACACGGCTTTCAACCCTCGCAGAACATCAATCGGCCGGGACTCATACCGCACTTCTCTTCCGTAAGTCACCGGGCAATCTGTTTCCAAGAGTAGTTTTTGCAGAGGCGCTTCCTTCACTGCCCTTCTATGCTCTTCGTGATACTCAGTAGCGGGCGTGGCCGAAACAAAATAGCCACCATGAATTATATCCTTAAGAACACTGGAAAAGCCAGTGAACCAATGAAAAACGGCTTTGTCTATGCCAACATCCTGAACCAGTTGTAGTGCATCCTTCCAAGCATACCTGCTGTGAATTATGGCGGGCTTAGCATATTTCCTGGCGATGTTCAGAAGCCGACCTAGAACTTCTTGCTGCAATTCCTTGGACGCTACCTTCAACACCCTCTTGTCGTAGTCCAAGCCTATTTCACCAACAGCGACCGCTGAAGCAATATTTTGCTCAACAAATCGCAAATTATCATCTATCTCAGAAGGCCCAAGATTAGCTAGTTCCCAGGGATGCAAGCCTAGAGCAGGATAGACGAAATGGCGATGCTCTTGCGATATTCCTAACGTTTCTATGTTCGACTGGTGGTTTGACCCTACAGCCACTATGGCAATAACGCCGGCTTCTCTAGCTCCCTCGAGCGTGGAATCGAGGTTCTGCAGTTCGTCAAGATGGGCATGAGTATCGATGACCTTGTACAACGCTAGATCTTCTTTTCGTCAAGCATGGCCCTGTAGTACTTAAGCCCCGCCTCCGTCGGCTTGTAGCCGTAGAGAGCAAACCTGTCTTCTCGTTCCCTGGTTATCAAATTTGCCGATACCAATGCCCGCAAGATTGCTTCACCGAAGTACCCACTCAAATTAAGGTGATGGTCAGGCACCGCCTTGTTGTTCGCCTCATACTCCCGGCAAATAACAGCCAGGAGCTTCGCCGGCTCTCTCTCCAAGCTTTGCAAGAGAGCCTGCATGGTTTCTGTCTGCTTTACTACCTCGATAAAATCTTCAAAACCACCCATGTTCGCTAACCTCTAATTCTAAGCCAGATGTCCCCAAAAACGTCTCATTATGTGTAAGATGGAGTTTTTGTGTTTACTGGTAAAACCCTACCCCAACAAGTCTATTGTATCAAAACACCCATTTCCTAGCGAGACCAGTTACTCATTTAGCAAAACATTCTTGACCTAAGAAGTAAACGACTGGTATTTACGATAAGCTGACATTGTATGCATAGTTTCGTTATATAAAGTAGAGAAAATAACTAATTCGTGTCACGGTGGCCAGCACGCTTGATAGAATATAATGGAACCGGGCCAAGTGCATGAATATAGGTAATCGTGAAAATATATCTACGATAAACGACTATGAAACGCAACTTTCCGGTTTGTACGAGGAGTACTACGACAAGATTGCGCGTTATGTCTACGTCCATATCGGCAACAAAGAAGAAGCCGAAGATATTGCGGGAGAGGTTTTTTTGAAAGCACTGAGGTCCTTGAAGTCTTATCGAGAGCATGGCATTCCGATGCAGGGGTGGCTGTTCCGTATTGCCCATAACCTCACTGTAGACTATCTCAGAAAAATGGACAAACGGAGGACAGTGCCAATTGACTCAGTAGTGTTAGTGGGAAATGATAATCCCGTAGATACCGCCGAGAAAAACATTGAGTTTGAGCGGGTCACCGAGGCTATGAAGCAGCTCACCACAGAACAAAGAGAGGTCATAAACCTTCGTTTCTTTGGGGGGCTCACTTCCAAAGAAGTCGGCGGCATTTTGGGCAAGAATGATGGTGCAGTGCGCGAAATGCAGAGAGCAGCTATAGAAAAACTGCGCGGGATCATGGGAGTGGAGAAATGAGGATTGAAGATTTTGACCGAGTACTGGATGAATGTATAGACCGCATTAACCACGGGGATAATGTGGCAGATTGTCTGTCCGATTACCCAGCATATTCAGAGAAGCTAGGACCTCTGCTCCAGTCCATGCATGATGTCCAGAAGACCTACACTTTTGCGCCATCCGCTGATACCAAGAGAGCAGGCAGACAGAGATTCTACGCTGCTCTGGGCAAACAGGAGCGAATGACACCAGTCTTGTCACTCTTCAGGGTAATTCCCCGGTCTGCAGCCTGGGCGACAATTGCGGTATTAGTCCTGGCTATCGCAGGTATTCTGGTGATACAACCGATACTCAACCCACCAACGCTGATATCCAGCCCTGATGGTAATTTCGCTTTCCTCATCAGTGATGAGCCCAACGATATCGGTGACTTTGAGAGCCTTAACGTCACAATTTCCAGAGTCGTATTGCAGGCTGCGAATTCACTGAAACGGCTCGAGTTTGCGCCGGAGACAGAAACTGTGGATCTTACTCGGCTTCGGGGAGAACAGTCCCAGGAAATCTGGCGGGGTGATGTCCCAGCAGGACAGTACTCGCAGGTACACATCTATGTGAGCGCAGTCACGGGCAAGCTGGAGCTAACAGGGCAAACTGTAAATGTGAAACTGCCAGGCGGCAAACTGCATCTATCGATGCCATTCGAAGTTACAGCTGATACGGTTACCAGCTTTACCTTCGATATTACTGTGGTGGCAAATGGAAATAAAGGAAAATACATCCTCAAGCCCCAGATCGGTGAGAGTGGCGCCCGGCACGAGCAAAGGTCGCTCGAGTAAAAGACAGACGAAGGCAGGGCAATAGACACGCCGCAGTATTTTCCGGCTATCTCGATCGGTATTTCACACTCGTAATCGACCCGACCTGACACTTTTCCTGCTTTGTCGTTATTAATGGTTAGAGACAGGAACGATGCACGGAAAGGAGGAACAAACAATGAAAAGCGGCGTTCTAATTGTAGCAATAGTGGCAGCTCTGGCCATGGTCGCTCTGCTGGTAGCCGGCTATGCGGCACCTGAAACTGCACAAGTGAAAGGGACTCTGCA